>QIEB01000195.1 GCA_003229495.1 Flammeovirgaceae bacterium | reverse complement strand
AATCACTTTTGGATGATTGTGCATAACATCCAGCAATAAATTGCGGGCTTTTTGAATATCCGACTCATAGGAAATACCCACAATCAGGTCCGCCCGAATAATACCCTCTTTCATATAGTTGACTATGTCGGCATTCATGACAGGACCATTGGGAAGAATGACGGTCCTCTTGTCAAGCGTGATGATAGTGGTATGGAATATTTGAATTTCCTTTACAATCCCGTTCCGGCCCATGGCATCAATTCTGTCTCCCACTTTAAAAGGTTTGAAAAACAGGATCAGCACGCCTCCCGCAAAGTTGGCCAATGATCCTTGCAACGCCAGGCCCACAGCCAAACCACCAGCACCCAGTAGAGCTATCAGGGAGGTAGTGGCAATACCCAACATGGAACCCACGCTTATAAAGAGAATGATCTTCAAGACCCATGATATCAGGCTTCCAAGGAAAACCTCTAAGGTACTATCTACCGCCTTGTTCTCTAAAGCCTTTTTGACAACCCTGACCAATAATTTAATGATCCTAAGGCCAACTATCAGCACAATCAATGCCAATAGAATTTTCGGAGCATATTCCAAGGTCATATCAATGAACTTCTCCAGGTATTTGTCAAAATTATCCATAGTCTGATTAAAATTTCAGAGGGTCCTGCTGTTTTCTATGGCAAATACTATTTTACCTTATCTACCACTGCTTTAAAGGCCTCCGGGTGATTCATGGCCAGGTCCGCCAAAACCTTACGGTTTAAATCTATTTTTGATTTTTTCAACCCACCCATAAATTGTGAATAGCTTAAGCCATGTTCCCTGGCGCCGGCATTGATTCTCAAAATCCAGAGTTTTCTGAATTCCCGCTTCTTGACCCTACGATCCCTGTAGGCATATTGCATTCCTTTTTCTACGGCGCCCTTGGCAACTGTGTATACGTTCTTCCGGCGGCCCCAGTATCCCTTAGCCGCTTTTAGAATCTTTTTTCTTCTGGCTTTTGAAGCCACTGTATTAACTGATCTTGGCATTACTTTTAGTTTTTTGACTACAGGTGACCCTGTAAATAACCTTACGGAGTACTTTCAAACCATGCAGTCTGGTGAAACAACCTTTTCGAATTGAACTATATGTTCAACATTTTCTTTACCCTGTGAGTATCTGCTTTGTCCACAATAGTGAATTGCGTCAGGTTCCTCTTCTGTTTAGTCTCTTTTTTGGTTAAGATATGACTCTTATAGGCGTGCTTGCGCTTGATCTTACCGGTACCGGTAAGTCGAAATCTCTTTTTCGCTCCTGATTTAGTCTTAACTTTTGGCATTATATTATTCGTTTATTTTCTAATCTTCTTTGGTGAAAGCATTAAAAACATACGCTTTCCCTCTAGTTTGGGTAATTGATCTACTTTTGCGTATTCTTCCAGTTCCTGAGCCAAGCGCAACAACAGTATCTCTCCTCTTTCTTTAAAAACAATGGTCCTGCCTACAAAATGAACATAAGCTTTAACCTTCGCGCCCTCTGTCAAAAAGTTTATGGCATGTTTCAACTTAAAGTTGAAATCATGGTCATCCGTATTAGGGCCGAATCGAATTTCTTTGAGGACCGTTTTTTGAGCTTTGGACTTAATCTCCTTCTGCTTTTTCTTTTGATCATACTTGAACTTCGAATAGTCAATGATCTTGCAAACAGGAGGATCCGCTTTGGGGGATATCTCCACCAAATCCAAATTCTGATCTTTGGCCATTTTTAGAGCCGTACGAACATCGTATATGTCTACTTTAACATTGTCGCCCACTACCCTTACGAAGGGAGCTGCGATCTTTAGGTTTACTTTATAAGGTTCTTCGACTCGACCTCGGTAACCTCCTCGTCTTGGTCTCCTGATTGTATCCTCCTTATTTGGTTAGAAAAATGAGTGGCAAATATCGCTGTTATTATTTAAATAATCAAAAATATGCCTTTTTAATTGTGCTGCAATTCCGCAGCTATTTCCTTCTGCACCAGCTGTACAAACTCTTCCCAAGTCATCTGCCCAATGTCTCCGGTTCCGTGTTTTCTCACTGATACTAACTGACCCTGTTCTTCCTTCTCTCCTACTATCAGCATAAATGGAACTTTTTTAACCTCTGCATCACGTATTTTACGCCCGATTTTTTCATCTCTTTGATCCAGAAACCCGGTAATGTCCTGCTCTTCCATAGCCTCATATAAGGATTTGGCATACTGGTGGTATTTTTCCGATAT
>QIEB01000330.1 GCA_003229495.1 Flammeovirgaceae bacterium | reverse complement strand
CCCTGTTCTTTATCACTCCATCCTGATGGATTCCAGAACTGTGGGCAAAAGCATTGGCACCTACTATAGCCTTATTGGGTTGAACCGGCATACCCATAGTTTCTGACACCAAATGACTGATGGGGTTTAATTGTTCGGTAGCTATCCCTGTAGTATATGGAAGCCAGCGGTGCTTGCGCATGATCATCACCACTTCTTCCAAAGAGGTGTTTCCGGCCCTTTCACCGCATCCATTTATTGTACATTCAACTTGCCGGGCACCATTCTGAACACCTGCTATAGAATTCGCGGTGGCCAGTCCCAGATCGTTATGGCAATGAGTGGAAATAGTAACCCGCTCGATCCCTTTAACATGGTCTGCCAGATATTTTATTTTTTGCCCATACTCTTCCGGCAGGCAATATCCGGTGGTATCAGGAATATTTACCACCGTGGCACCTGCTGCAATAACATTTTCAATAATTTTGGCAAGGTATTCATTGTCAGTGCGACCTGCATCTTCTGCATAAAATTCCACGTCTTCCACATATTTTTTTGCCAGCTTTACTGCGGCTACGCCCCGTTCAATCACTTTCTCCCTGGTTGATTTCAGCTTGGTAAAGATGTGCTGGTCGGAAGTTCCCAAACCTGTATGGATCCGAGGCTTGGCGGCATGCTCTATAGCTTCAGCGGCTTTGACGATATCTTTCTCCACAGCCCTGGAAAGGGCACAGATCACGGTTTCTTTTACATTTTGAGCAATGGCCTTTACCGATGCGAAATCACCAGGGCTTGAAATAGGGAAACCCGCCTCGATCACGTCCACTCCCAACTGCTCCAGGGCTTTTGCAATTATTACTTTCTCTTCTTTATTCAGGCCACAACCCGGGACTTGTTCACCATCCCTTAAGGTGGTGTCAAAAATATTTATTTTATTATTCATAGTTAAAAGGGTATTTCACTACTACTATATTAAAGTTACCCGCGGCCTCAGGGATATAAAAATCAAATAATTCCATATTTACGGATCCTAAAGTGTATGATTTTATTCAAATATTGCTTTAATTTGTATTTATTGACATATTTATTATTATTTTAATACGATGCCTAATTATAGTAACTCCGGACTTTTTCGCTTAATAAAAGGACTGTCGCGTAGTGAGAAGCGCTATTTCAAGTTGTATGTTTCTAAAGAAGGGGATTCCGTAAACAAGAAGTTCATCAGGCTTTTCAATCTGATGGATCAGCAATTGGTTTATTCAGAAGAGGAAATTCTCAGCAAGGAACCCAGCATTAAAAGGGCCCAGATGTCCAATTTAAAGGCCCATCTATATAAGCGGATTTTGCAAAGCCTAAGAATGTTTGACAACCGTAATGTCAAGGATATCCAGATTCGGGAATTAATTGATCATGCACAAATCCTCTATAACCGCTCTCATTATGTCCAATGTGTTAAGATGCTGCAAAAAGCCAAGAAAATGGCGCACAAGCATCATAATCTGGAGTTGCTACTGGAAATATATAAATGGGAAAAGCAAGTATTGTCCCAGACTGTTGGAAAAGGAAATCAGGAAAGGGTCAATGCTATTATCACCCAGGTTCGGGATGTAAATAATCGTATTAATAATATCAATTCTTTTTCTAACATACTGGTAAAACTGAATGCACTTTACCTGCGGAAAGGATTCGTGAGAAACCAGAGAGATTTTGAGAAAGTAACTACAATCTTACAGCAAGAGCTTCCTAAGTATCAAGAAGGATCGCTTAGTTTCTACGAAAAGCTCCATTTATACAATCTATTCGTTGATTACTACTTCTTCATTCAGGATTTTAATAAAGGGCGCATTTACGCACAAAAATGGGTGGATTTATTTGAGGACAACCGACAGATCCCTGAATACCTGGATCTTTACTTAAAGGGACTGAACCGCTTAATGATTGCCCAATATAAACTCATGCGGTACCTCGATTTTATCCAGAACCACCGGCGCATGAAGAACATTCCCCTATTGAAGGGGGTTGAACTGGACGCCAATCTTCAGCTCAAGCTTCAAAAATACATTTATTCACACTTGTTCAATAAATTCTTTATGGTGGGTGATTTCGAAATTGGAGTAATCTTGTTTGCCAAGATCAAACCACGGCTTGAGGAGTTCATTTCAGCAACTGGATAAACATTCACGACTGATCATGTATTATAAAATTGCCTGTCTTTATTTTGGGAACGGCAATTTCAACCAGGCCATTAAATGGTTATATCGTATTATTTCTACCGAGAAAGAGGACATTAGAGAGGACGTACATAGTTTTGCCCGGATCATTAATCTCATATGCCATTTTGAACTGGGCCATACAGATGTTATCCCCTATTATTTAAGATCAACTTACCGCTACCTGTCAAAGAAGGATGATTTGCAGCAGTTCCAAAATTATATATTGAGCTTTATTAAACAGTTGGAGGGAAACATGACAC
>QIEB01000142.1 GCA_003229495.1 Flammeovirgaceae bacterium | reverse complement strand
AGAAATTTCGGTTATGCCTATCCACTATTTCCAGAGGGACCGGACTATGATGATGTTTGGGAAATACGAAAGAAAGGATTGGGATTGATGTTAGGTATAAAGGGTAAGAAGAAACCTCTGGCATTTATTGAGGATGCAGCTATCCCCTCCCATCATCTACCGGAATACATTGACCAGGTCATAAAGGTTTGTAAAAAGCATGGTGCAGATGCTGCCATGTATGCACATGCCAGCGTTGGAGTAATTCATGTCCGGCCTATCCTGGATTTGAGGGAAGACGAAGACATTGAAAAATTAAAGAATATCTCACAAGATACTTTTGAGTTGGTTAGAAAATATGGCGGGTCCTGGAGCGGAGAACATGGAGACGGGTTGGTTAGAAGTGCTTTTAACCGCAGATTTTTTGGAGATCAGTTGTATCAGGCCTTTCTGGATGTCAAGCAGTTATTTGATCCTCAGAACCTTATGAATCCTGGAAAAATAGTTGAAGCTCAACGAATAGAAGAAAACCTTAGGTATGGGACAGACTACCAGGACCAGACCATAGACACCGAGTATAAATACCGTCAGGAGGGAAGTTTCGAAGAGTCTGTTCATATGTGTACCGGTGTAGGGGAGTGCCGAAAAATTCTTGGAGGAACTATGTGCCCCAGTTTCAAGGCCACCAGAGAAGAGGAGCACTCCACCAGAGGAAGGGCCAATGCCTTACGGTTGGCGATGTCAGGCCAATTGGACCATGATGGTATTACCAGTAAACGACTGCATGAGGTAATGGATCTTTGTCTCTCATGCAAAGCCTGCAAATCAGAATGTCCCAGTAATGTGGATATGGCTAAGATGAAAAGTGACGTCAGTCAGAAATATCTGGACCAACATGGGATCACTCTCAGAGACCGGATGATACGTGACTCATTTAAAATGGCAGCACTAATGACCGGTTGGAAAGCGGGTATGGCCAACCAAGTGCAAAAGACCGGTCTATTCAGATACCTTCTTGAGGGATTGGCGAGGTTCGACAAACGTCGAATTTTACCGGCATATGCAAAAGAGCCCTTTCACAGATGGTTTGAGCACAGGAAAGGTAAGAGGTCCTCAGCTAAAAAGGTAGTATTATTTGCAGATACCTATTTGAACTTTCATGAACCGGAAATTGGTATAGCCGCTTCGCAGTTGCTGGAAGCCTGCGGCTATGAGGTGGTACTGGGCCATGTAGGATGTTGTCAGCGACCCAGAATATCACATGGCTTTCTACGAGAGGCCATTAAGGACGGTACTAAAACGGCTTTGGGGCTTAAACAGTGGTTGGACCAAGGTTATACAGTAGTGGTTTGCGAGCCCAGTTGCGCATCAGCTCTTAATGATGATTTGCCAGACCTGATTGATGATAGTGAACTGGCGGATTCATTAAAAAACGGAGTGATGATGATTGATGTCTTTCTGTCGGAAGAGATGGAATCCGGTAGACTCAAGGTTGAGCTGGAATCAAATTCAGAAGCTGTGGCGATTCACGGGCATTGCCACCAAAAGGCATTATATGGAACTGGTGCCTTAAAAAACATATATCAGCACACCGCCATTAATTGTCAGGAAATCCCTTCCGGTTGCTGTGGAATGGCCGGTTCGTTTGGTTATGAGAAGGAACATTATGATATCTCCAAGAAAATAGGAGAGGAGGTGCTATTTCCTGCGATTAATGAGTTAAAATATTCACATACTATCGTAGCTAACGGATTCAGCTGCCGACATCAGATCCAACATTTTACTGGAGTTAAGGCCAGGCATTGGGTGCAAACGGTTAGGATAAAGAATTAGGAATTAGAAATCATTCGATCCTTTTCAAGATTAGCAGTGGTACATGTCCCAGTAATGTCAGTTTCTTGATAATACTGCTATGGAAAAAATTTTCGAAAAAGCCGTTTTTCTTTTTGATGATGACTAGTAGGTCTGAATCGGAATTAAGAACGTATGCATCTAGTGATTCACTCACATCTTCGCCAGAAATCACTTTTACACTATGCGGAATATCATCTTGATCCAAACCCATGGAAGCTTCAATGGAAGGTGCTTCATCCTCGTCCTGTACGTGCACAATTTGCAATTTGGTGGTAGGATCAAATGAACTTATTGTCCGCAATATTTTTAAGTTTCTGTTTGCTACCTGGTCATAATCCGAGCCCAAAACTACATTTTTGTAATTCGAAAATTTCGCTTCGGATGGAACAATTATAACGGGAC
>QIEB01000356.1 GCA_003229495.1 Flammeovirgaceae bacterium | reverse complement strand
TACAGCCGCATGATGAGGTGGACCCCATGTTAGAAATGCTTTACCCTGTTCTTAATCAATCCATTTTCACTATTGAAAAGCAACCGGATCCGGTGGAGTTTATTGAGGACATCAGCCAGTACAACCAGCAGGAAGGACTGGCCCTCAGTCAGGATGAAGTCGAATACCTGGAGGGCGTTTGCACAAAATTGGGCCGCAAGCTTACCGATAGCGAGGTCTTCGGTTTTTCTCAGGTGAATTCAGAGCATTGCCGGCACAAAATATTCAATGGACAGTTTATTTTGGACGGAGTAAAACAAGAAAAGTCCTTGTTTGAAATGATCAAGGAAACCTCGATAACGAACCCGGCTAACCTGGTATCGGCCTATAAAGATAATGTGGCCTTTATCAAAGGACCGCAAATTGAGCAGTTCGCCCCAAAAACTCAGGACAAGCCAGATTACTTTTACACCAAATACATTGACTCGGTTATTTCGCTCAAAGCAGAAACACACAATTTTCCTACCACGGTAGAACCTTTCAACGGGGCCGCCACCGGAACCGGCGGAGAGATCCGGGACCGTTTGGCGGGAGGGAAAGCCAGTATTCCCCTAGCTGGAACAGCAGTGTATATGACTCCGTACAGCAGACTGGAAAATGAGAAACCCTGGGAAAAAAATATCTCTCCAAGAAAGTGGCGCTACCAAACACCACTGGACCTTTTAATAAAAGCCTCCAATGGGGCCAGTGACTTTGGTAACAAGTTTGGCCAGCCGCTGATCTGCGGTAGTGTGCTCACCTTTGAGCACAGGGAAAATAACCAAACTTTGGGCTATGATAAGGTAATCATGTTGGCCGGAGGTATTGGATTTGCCAATGCAGACCACAGCTTAAAAGACATACCAGAAAAAGATGATCAGATAGTAGTATTGGGCGGAGACAACTACCGCATTGGAATGGGTGGAGGAGCGGTGAGTTCGGTAGCCACCGGAGAATACCATCATAGCCTTGAACTTAATGCCGTACAACGGGCCAATCCGGAAATGCAAAAAAGAGTGGCTAATGCTATTCGCGCCATGGCCGAGGGAGCAATCAATCCTGTGATATCCATTCACGATCATGGAGCTGGTGGACACCTGAACTGCCTATCAGAATTAGTAGAAGACACTGGTGGCACCATATCAATGGACAAACTACCGGTGGGTGATCCAACCTTGAGCGCGCGCGAAATCGTGGGCAATGAAAGTCAGGAGCGAATGGGGCTGGTGATGCGAAAAGAAGACCTGCCGCTATTGCAACAGGTTGCTGAACGGGAAAGAGCTCCCATGTACCAGGTAGGAATAATAACCGGTGATCAGCACCTACGATTCCAGTCTAACAATCCCCCCCACCCCATGGACATGGAGTTGCACCATCTTTTCGGAAGCAGTCCTCAAACGGTATTGAAAGACCAGCATCTTCACCCAAAGTTCAAAACTATCTCTTACCAGATTGATCAGATAGAACATTACCTGAAGTTAGTATTGCAGTTGGAAAGTGTCGCTTGCAAGGACTGGCTTACCAATAAAGTGGATCGATCGGTGACTGGAAAAGTGGCCCTGCAGCAAACCACCGGGCCGTTGCAATTACCCCTAAATGATCTTGGGGTGGCAGCTCTGGATTATCAAGGAGAAAAGGGGGTGGCCACCTCCATTGGTCATGCACCGATACCGGGGCTATTGGATGCTGCTGTAGGGTCCAGATTATCGGTAGCGGAGGCCCTGACAAACATTGTCTGGGCACCATTGAAAGGGGGGCTTTCTGGTATATCGCTTAGCGCAAATTGGATGTGGCCTGCAAAATCTCACGGGGAAGATGCCCGACTTTACGCTGCAGTAAAGGCACTTAGTGAAATGGCCTGTGCATTGGGTATCAATGTTCCCACTGGAAAAGATTCCCTAAGCCTGAAACAAAAATACCCGGATGGAACCACGGTATTGGCCCCAGGTACGGTGATTGTCTCTGCCTGTGCTGAAGTCAGCAATATTAAGAAAGCCGTGACTCCCGATCTAAAGGTCATGGATAACAGTCAATTGATCTACCTGGACTTTTCATCCACACCGTTAGGTTTGGGAGGAAGCAGCTTGGCCCAGGTACTTAATCAATTGGGTGGCGAAACGCCCGATATCAATGATTTTGATTATTTCCAAAATGCATTTACCGCAATACAGCAGCTTATTTCAGATAATTTGGTCCTTTCAGGACATGATATCAGTGC
>QIEB01000110.1 GCA_003229495.1 Flammeovirgaceae bacterium | reverse complement strand
GCCCGGCCATGGCCGGTCATAGAGACCCATCCCTGCTGTGCATGGGCAGCTTCTACCGCGTTTCTTAGGTCCTTTCTATTTCCTTCCCCTACTTCATCAATTTGACCATGTGGACCCGCTACGGACATGCTGTATCCGCCATCCGGTCGCACCTGTTTACCTCCAATGTACATTTTGGCGGTGCGGTCAATCTGTAAAGATGAGCTCAACCTGACTTTGCTAGGTGGTTTATAATCTACCGGATGATTGGAGGTTTTATCCTCATGGATTGACTTTACATACTCATAAAGGCCTTCTTTACCTCCTTCTCTACCAAACCCTGATTCGCGGTATCCACCAAACCCGGAAGCCGCGTCAAAAATGTTGGTACAATTTATCCAGACGGTCCCTGCCTTTATCTTTGGGGCGATATCTAAGGCAAGGTTAATATTTTCTGTCCAAATACTGGCGGCCAAACCATATCGGGTGTTGTTGGCCAGTTTTACTGCTTCCTGGTGGGTCCTGAAGGTCATTGCTACCAAAACTGGACCGAAAATTTCTACCTGACTAATGGAAGATGCCGGTGAAACGTCGGTAAACAGGGAAGGGGGATAGAAATACCCCTCTGGTGGACAGGCCCAAGATGGCTGCCAAAGCTTTCCTCCTTCCTCAACCCCAGTTTTTACCAGCTTTTTGATAGTTTGAAGCTGTGTTGGAGACACAATTGCCCCTATATCTGCAGTTTTATCCAGGGAGTTGCCTATTCGCAACTTTTCCATTCGAATTTTGATCTTTTTATAAAGTATTTGACCTATGTTCTCCTGAACCAATAACCGGGACCCTGCGCAGCACACCTCACCCTGATTGAACCAAATGGCGTCTACTACTCCCTCCACTACACTGTCAAGGTCCGCATCTTCGAAGACCAAAAAAGGGGATTTTCCACCTAGCTCCAGAGATAATTTTTTACCGGTTCCCGCCGTTTTCTGCCTAATGATCCTGCCTACCTCGGTAGATCCGGTGAACGCTATTTTGTTAACAATTGGATGGTCCACCAAAGCGGCCCCGGTTTCACCGTCACCGGTAACAATATTTACTACTCCCGCTGGCAAATTGATTTGTTCACATAATTCAGCAAAGAGAAAGGCAGTAATAGAGGTCAATTCTGCAGGTTTGAGAACCACTGTATTTCCCATGGCGATGGCAGGAGCAATTTTCCAGGCCAGCATTAAAAGTGGAAAATTCCATGGAATAATTTGCCCTACCACTCCAATTTCCTGAAAGCCCTGTAGCTCAGTATCTTTTAACTGGGCCCAACCCGCATGATGATAAAAGTGCCTGGCCGCCAAAGGTATGTCCAGGTCCCTGGTTTCACCGATAGTTTTTCCATTATCAAGTGATTCCAAAACAGAAAACAACCGTGCGTTCTTTTGAATATGACGTGCAATGGCATACAAGTATCGGGCCCTTTGGTGGGGCGAAGTTTTGGACCAGCCTGGTAGTGCCTTCTTTGCAGCCTTTACCGCTTTGTCTATATCCTTAGCACCACCCCACGGTATTTCTGCCAAAAAATCCCTGGTAGAAGGATTTGTGCTCTCAAAATATTTCTTTGAGACCGGCGGATGCCACTTACCATCAATATACAACCGGAACTTTTTTCCATGACCTTTTAACCATTTAAGGGCCGCCTCGGAACTTTCAGGCGCAGGTCCGTATTCCATACTTTCAAATACTGATTTAACTGTCATCTATTTTTACAGTTTACGACAATGGGTGTCGATAAGACGCTGAATAGTTGCCGGTAAGGTAATGCTCTAACTGTCTTTCTATATCCGTGAGCAGGCCACTGGCCCCGAACCGCAACCATTTGGAAGTAAGCCAGTGGTCCCCCAACTCTTCCTTTATCAATATTAGCCACTCCAGCGCCTGTTTGGCAGTTCGTATACCTCCTGCTGGCTTAAACCCAATCTGGTGTCCGGTTGCTTCCATGTATTTACGGATTGCTCTAACCATAACCAGCCCTACCGGTAAGGTGGCATTGACTGATTCTTTACCTGTACTGGTTTTGATGAAATCGGCACCAGCCATCATGCACACATAACTGGCCTTAGCCACATTAGTTAAGGTGCTCAATTCTCCAGTGGCCAGTATGGTTTTCATGTGCGCCGGACCACAAGCCTCCCTAAATGCCGATACTTCGTGATACAGACCCTTCCAGTCGCCGGTAAGGACTTTGGCCCTGCTGATTACAATGTCTA
>QIEB01000209.1 GCA_003229495.1 Flammeovirgaceae bacterium | reverse complement strand
AACTGGCGAAATCCCAACGGTGATTATGAAGACGTGAAAGGTTTTTGCAATTCTGCCCCTGTTGAAAGGGTGCGGGAACTCGATTATGTGCTGACACCTGGACGGTATGTGGGGTTGCCTGATGATGAGGATGATTTTGATTTTAATGAGCGGTTTAGCAAGCTGAAAGCGGAGTTTGAAGAGCAGTTGAAGGAGGAAGAGAGGCTGAACAGTCAGATCCTGGAGAATTTATCGAAGATTAAAATGGAGGAGAAAAATGAAATTTAACCCAGATAAACCATATAAAGAAGTGATGAAATACACCGTGTAAAAGAGAAGATGGGCGTTTATCAGAGGAAACGCACCGGTATTGGGCATACTGCACAAGAAATGCACAAGAACTCAAATCTTTTGTGCAAATCATCAAGGTCCAGAAGGTGAAAGTAGATGGCTAAAAAAAATAAAAAAATAGAGGTTAAGGGTACAGAAATTACGGTCATTTCCTCGCCAGCAGAGGATTATATAAGTATTACCGATATAGCCCGATTTAAAGACCCTAAACGCACAGATTATATTATTCAAAACTGGCTACGAAATAGAAATACCATAGAATTTCTAGGCATCTGGGAACGACTGAACAATCCAAATTTTAATCCCATCGAATTCGAGGGGTTTAGAAACAAGGCAGGACTAAACAGTTTTGTTTTGACCGCCAAGCAATGGATTGAAAATCTGAACGCCGTTTTTATCAATGACGGACTTTCCCAGGATGTACGGCTGGAACGGTTGAATAAAATTGCCATTTCGCAGATGAAGATACTGACCGGAGATTCGGAGATGAAAAGGCTGGAGGGAAAGGAATGATGATTAATTGTAAAGCAGAGTTTGAAGAGCAGTTGAAGGAGGAAACGAGGCTAAACGCCCTCATCGCTGAAAACCTCCAGAAGGTGAAGATCAATGGACGATAATCCCTCTGAATCTTTTGAAAAGGATTTCAGCCGTATTGTTTCCCTGATACAAACCGCCCGGAACAGGGCGATGCAAAAGGTCAATGAAGAATTGATAAACCTCTATTTCAGTGTGGGAAAAATAGTATCTGAAAAGGTGGAGCGGGCAGAATGGGGAATCGCAGTCGTTGACGAATTGGCCCGTTATATAAAGGCAAACAACCCGGATATCAGGGGTTTCAGTCGCAGGAGCCTGTACAGGATGAAGCAGTTTTATGAAACATATCGGCTGAACTCGGAATGTTACAATCTCTGGTATGCATCGGCCCACAAAATCGCCGACAAAACAAAAATGTCACCACGGGAGGAACAATTGCAATACACTGAAAACATAGAAAATGAATTTGTGTCGGCAGTGTTGGCACAAATTCCGTGGTCCAATCATTTGGAGATCCTGTCTGCTTGTAAAACAGCGGAAGAAAAGCTATTTTATATCACAATATCACAAAAAGAACATTGGAGTATGCGGGAACTGCGGCGACAGATACAAACATCCGTTTTTGAACGAACTATGCTTTCTGCTGAAAAAGTGTCGGCACTGCCGGCACAATTGGAGCCTCCCAATATTTTCAGGGATACTTACATTTTAGAGTTCCTCGACCTGCCGAAAGATTACTCGGAAAAAGACCTGCGAAAACAACTTGTTAATAATTTGAAAGACTTCATTCTGGAGCTGGGCAGGGGGTTTTCCTTTCTGGGCGAAGAATATCGGGTCGAAGTGGGCAACCATGACTATTACATCGACCTGCTGTTCTTTCACCGGGACCTGCAATGCCTGGTGGCACTTGAGCTGAAGATAGAAGAATTCAGGCCGGAGTTCATCGGCAAAATGAATTTCTATCTGGAGGCACTGGACAGGGATTTGAGAAGAGCCCATGAGAACCCGAGCGTCGGCATTTTACTGTGTAAGGGCAAGGATGCCGAAGTGGTGGAATTTGCCATGGCTCGCAATATCTCACCGACCATGATCGCAGATTACGAAACAAAACTGATAAGCAAAAAGTTACTGCGGCAAAAATTACACGAGCTGCTGGAATGGAAAAGCGGGGAGGGAAAGGAATGATGATTAATTGTAAAACGGAGTTTGAAGTGCAGTTGAAGGAGGAAGCGAGAACTCAATCATAAGATACGTGAAAATCTAGCGAAGATAAAAATTGAAAGTGAAAAGTGATGTAATGGTGGACAAAAAAGAAGCGCTCAACCAGATAGCCCCTGGCGAGGGAATAAACATAGAGTTCAAAGAGAGCAAGAACAAGCCGAATAGAGATATTTATC
>QIEB01000612.1 GCA_003229495.1 Flammeovirgaceae bacterium | reverse complement strand
AGCCGGTAGTTTCATTTTATGAAAAATCAGCATTTGTTCCCGCTCTGTAGTTTTGTTGTCTAATTTGCGGGTGCTTTGTACTACAAAAAAAATCAATTACTTCTCAACGCAGCTTTCCAAGAGTGTATTGAAAGCGTTGGCGGCACTGGGATAATCTGGTTGCTCATGGGTGTATTAATGAGTTGTCAGGCAGATTCACTGTGGGAAAATTCCCATACTGGTCAAAAGCAGTTACCCAAAACGGTTGATTTCAATTTTCACATCAAGCCCATCCTGTCTGACCGCTGTTTCAAATGCCATGGTCCTGATGAAAAGGCCCGCAAAGCGGATTTTCGCCTGGATCTCCAGGAATCGGCTTTTGCTTTGCTGGATACCGCAACCAACAAGTTTGCTATTGTACCCGGCTCCTTGAAAAAAAGTCATCTGATCCAACGTATCTCCAGCACTGACCCTGATTATATGATGCCCCCGCCTGAGTCCAATCTCAAATTGTCGTCATTCGAGATTGCACTGCTCAAAAAATGGATTGATCAGGGTGCAGAGTGGAAGTCACACTGGTCGTTTATTCCCCCTGAGAAGCCAGCATTGCCCAAGGTCAAAAACGAAGATTGGGCCAATAATGAAATTGACTATTTTGTGTTAAATAAACTGGAAGGTACCGGACTGAAAACGGCGGCGCCTGAAACCAAAGAAAAGTTATTACGCCGGTTAAGCTTTGACCTGACCGGCTTACCACCCGATCCTGAGCAGCTGGCGGATTTTTTGAGTGATGATGCTCCTGAAGCCTATGAAAAACAGATTGACCGTCTATTGGCCTCTGCTGCCTATGGCGAGCGAATGGCGGGTATATGGCTGGAAGCGGCGCGCTATGCTGACTCACATGGTTATCAGGATGACCGTCCCCGCAGTATTTGGCCATGGCGCGACTGGGTGATCAAGGCTTTCAATCAGAACCTCTCTTACAAGGATTTTATTATCTGGCAATTAGCAGGAGACTTATTACCAAACGCTTCCTATGAACAGAAACTGGCTACCGCATTCAACCGCAATCATGCCATTACCCAGGAGGGAGGGGTCATTAATGAAGAGTACATCACGGAGTACGTAGTTGACCGTACCAATACCGTGACTACTGCATTTATGGGTCTTACTATGCAGTGCGCGCGTTGTCATGATCATAAATTTGATCCCATCTCCCAAAAGGAATACTACCAGGTGTATGCCTTTTTTAACGGCATAGACGAAAGAGGACAGATAGATTATTTCGACCAGGCCCCGGTACCCAATATGAGGATGGAAGATGCGGAATTGGAAGCTACCATAAACTTTCTGGATTCTCTCAGGACCGTAAAAGAGTCTGAACTTCGAAAGTGGCAATACCAATCACCGGATGGTTTTGAAAAATGGTTGAAAGAAGATATTACCTCACTGGACATTGCTGCCCAATTGTCTGTTGGATTGCTGGCACATTTCAAACTGGACATGTTAGAAAGCTTGACTACTCCAAACGAAGTACTACATGGATATCCGGGCCAGGCCAATGTGAAGATCATCAGTGAGCTGGCAGCACCTGAGATGATAAAAGGCCGGGATGGACAGGCCATGAAATTTGATGGCAAGAACTATCTCAGTTTGGGTGATGTGGGCGATTTTGAGCAGTCTGATAGATTTTCGTTTGGAGGATGGGTTAAACCAATGGAATATCCTGAAAAAATGGCCGGATTATTGGTACGGCGCAATGGAGAACAGCGAAGAGGTGGTTATGAGCTGGTTTTGGAGCCTGATGGAAAACTGTCCGGAAGTTTGATCCACAATCATAGTGAGGAACGGATGGATGTAAGATCACCCAAGGCCTTGCCCCTGAACCGGTGGTCGCATGTGTTTATGACCTATAACGGATCGGGAAGGGCTGGTGGTATGCGCCTGTTTATCAACGGAGAACCACAGCCACTAATAACCATTCTTGATCAACTTAACAGACAAAGTATTTTAAACGGCAATGATTTTTTAGTGGGTAACTGGACCCCCAGAAGGGCAATCTCTGGCGATTATTATGGGTTTGAAAACGGGGCTATTGATGAGGTCAGGGTATATGACCGGGAGCTGAGCAACCTGGAAGTCAGGGCGCTGGCTGCACCGTCAAATAGGAAATTATCCGGATCTGATTTTAACATTCAGGAACTTCAGCAGTATTACTTGTACAATGTAGACGGCAGTCGGCATGACCTGGCAGCAGAGCTTGACAGCATAAGAAGCATTTACCTGGAACTT
>QIEB01000399.1 GCA_003229495.1 Flammeovirgaceae bacterium | reverse complement strand
GAAATATTAGGGGAATTCAAATATCAAGTCACCTCTCAGATCATTAACTTCCAAAATGACTTTTTGGGCATCGAAAAACGTAGGTGGCAATTGTCGGATAATGATACCATACCAATTATTATCAGTAAGCAGGCATCGGTGGGACTAAGCTATGGGAATAATGGTTGGTTATTTAATGCTGTAGGATATTATAAATATGTTGACGGTATTACTACCCAAAGCCAGGGGTTTCAGAATCGCTATGAATTTGTAAAGTCAGATGGCAGCTATAGTTCCGTGGGTATGGATCTTCTCTTACGCAAACAATTAATCAATGTCAATACTTGGTTAAGTTATTCATATCTGGTCAGTGAGTACAATTTTGAACAGCTTGCTGAAAAATCTTTTCCAAGCAATTTCGACATTACACATTCACTTTCTCTTGGTATAACCTACTCCCTCAATCATTTCCGATTTTCGGGCGGATTGAACTGGCACACAGGGAAACCTACCACCAGACCCTTACCAGACACCGCTGTGTTGAAAAATGAAGTCAATTATGATCTCTCAAATCAGGACAGGCTGGATTATTATATGCGAATTGACTTATCCGCGATTTATCAATTTAATTTGGGCCAAAATAGTCGGGCAGATATCGGGTTTTCTATATGGAATCTTTTGGATAGGGGAAATCCAATCAATAATTTTTATCGGGTAAATGCACTGGGCGAAGCGGAGGAAGTTGTTCAGAACTCTTTAGGTATTACCCCAAATGCCATGTTTAGGTTATATTTTTAAGAACTAGCTGGTTCACATAGTCGGCATTTATGCTCGCTCACTCTTCTTTCTTAATATCAGGTTGATTCCTAACAGAGAGTTCAAAAATATCATTTCTGGAATAGTGTCCATTGACATCGAAATCCAGCTTGGCCTGTGGTATTTCTTCCAAGTCCAATTCTGCTATCAATGCACCGGGTTTACCAAATAAGGGGCCTTCAATTATTTTGCCTAGTGGTGAAATGATTACACTTCCTCCGGGACAAAAATCCTCTTGTATTTCAGCAGCCAGTAACTGATATTTCTTTGGATACATGGATTTTGTCATGTACTGGTTGCATCCTAATACGAAACACCGGCCTTCCAGAGCAATATGTACCATGGTGTTGATCCATCCTTCTCTTGAGTCCGCGGTGGGAGCGATATATATTTCCAAGCCCTTATGATACATGGCCATCCTGGCCAGAGGCATGTAATTCTCCCAGCATATTAGTCCGCCTAGCTTGCCGATTTCAGTTTGAAAAGTAACCAGATCCTCACCTCCGGCTTCTCCCCAAATAACCCGCTCCATGGCTGTTGGTTTTATTTTACGGTGGACCCCTAACAAGCCGTTCTTGGGTGAGATATATAACATCGAGCAGTAAAGGCTGCCGTTGGCACTTTGCCGTTCCGTTACGCCAATCACCAAATAAACATCATGTTTAGCGGCTATGTGCTCAAGCCGCTTTAAGTCCTCACTCTCCAGGTCCACACTTTGATCATAGTATTCTGAATACAGCTTACGTCCTTCAGTGGTTCTTTTTCCAACAATGGTTCCGAACGAAAATCCTCTGGGGTATCCTGGAATAAACGTTTCCGGGAATACTATCAATTTACAACCCTCTTTGGAGTACTCCTTGGTTAGTTTTTCAACTTTCCGGATTGATTGGTGCTTGTCAAAGAATATAGGACTATCCTGAACCACACAAACCATTGTTTTCATGACAAATTAATTTTGAACCACCCCAATTTCGAATTATTGTGGCAGACATACTAATTGAGTGAAAACTACTTTCGCCCCGAACCAGTGAGGTATATGTCTAAAACTTCAATACCATGAATTCGGTACGACGGTTTTCCTGATGTTGTTCTTCGCTGCAATCAGCGGCCTGGTCACATTCATTGAGAAGTTTGGACTCCCCATAACCTTTTGCCACCAGTCTTTGAGCATCAATTCCCTCCTTGATAATATATTGCACTGCTGATTCAGCCCTTTTTTCCGATAGCGTTTGGTTATATGAGCCAGAACCCCGTGAATCTGTATGTGAGCTCAACTCTATTACAAATGAAGGATTGTCCTTCATTACACCGATTATTTTATCCAGGGCCTTGGTAGCTTCCTTGATTATTTCCCATCGATCAAAC
This sequence comes from Flammeovirgaceae bacterium, assembly GCA_003229495.1. Classification (GTDB taxonomy): domain Bacteria; phylum Bacteroidota; class Bacteroidia; order Cytophagales; family Cyclobacteriaceae; genus SZUA-3. The sequence goes on along the minus strand of QIEB01000399.1, from coordinate 119 downwards.
TCATAGTAAATATTTTCGATCTCAATTGGCCCGGTGATTCTAACTCCATTTCCTAATAATGTGGTTTTCGCTTTGTCGTCAATAGTAGCTAACTGTTCCTCTTCCACATCAAGTATTTT
>QIEB01000371.1 GCA_003229495.1 Flammeovirgaceae bacterium | reverse complement strand
TCCGTGGTGAATATGGCTTACAGACTGATTCGACCCAGCCGTTTGGTTATTGCAGGCAAATGTCCGGTTTGGAGATATCCAGGAGGTACGTTTGAAGCTTGGGAAGCTCCAGTTCTACCATTGAACTACACCCACTAATTCAATATTCCTCAATAGGTTACAGAATTCCCCACCTGAATGTCACCATATAGTAGTAGAGGAATGGGAGTGGTCATAAAAACGGTCACCACCTCATCCACCTGTATGTTGGTACTCCAGTTGTCTGTGGGTATCCACCTGATGCCACTCACCCTTCTCGACTGTGCATCACTAAAGGTATTAATTAAACTATATTGACAATATATAATACATTACACACAATGTATCTATACATTAGTTATCTAATTGGGCTAAATTATGGATACTGTTGTTGTTTTTACTGCAAAAAGTATCAATAGAACGATTGAACAAGGTGGGTCTGGTAACTGGAAGCTAAATGCTGACCGTGTAAAGAAGTGTGACTACGTGGTTTTGACAGCAAATAGTCATCACCGCGATTCAACACATCCCAGAGCTAAACATGGCAATGCTTTCTTGATCGGAAAGATCTCAGGTTTAACACCTGAAGCCTATGATGATTTGGGGAAGAAAGAAGATGACCGTTGGATTATCCAGTTCAACGAGTATGCAGAGATTGAAATTCCAAATGCTTGGGGCGGATATCAGAACCCAGTCAAGTATGCTGATCTTTCAGATTTTGGTATTGACCTAAACAAACTTGACTGGAAACCATTTCCTACCGATAAGATTATTAACCAGGCACACGTTAGTATCCCCGCGCTTACCATTGATGAGGCAAAGCTTGGGATTTCAAAAAAGTTAGGTATAAACCCTGAATGCATTGAAATCACTATCCGTGCATGAGCAAGTTCAAATTTGAGGGTTAATGATGGTTAATAACAGCGTACTTGGAAAAACGAAAGTAAGTTCAGCCCTGATTCAAACCAGTGTTGCGCGAGAAGAGTCTAGTTTAGTAGCGGTAGAAATCTTTCTGCTATCTTTGGGTATAGGAGCGATCTCAGGATCATTTATTGTTGGATTCTTGATTTCATTCATGGTGCTTATTGGACTTACTGCCACGCGTGTATGGATAGTCTTGAGTTACTTGCTCAGCTTACTTTGGGGAGGCGTAGGCTCCATCTTTGGTTACGTACTTGGCGGGGACTCAGTGGCTGCTGGACTGGTTTCAGGAATCTTTGTGTTTGGACTTATGCTTGGCTGGCACCATTGGAGTCTAGTGTATTGGCGAGCATTGGGAGATAATGGACAATCTCCGGTAAGATAGTTTATTCATTAATAGTAAAGGCAAATGTCTTGTGAAATACGGGGTACATCCATCGAAAGAACTTGTCCGATTATTCTCTGAAAAGCCGTATCAAGGAAATAACCCTGCCGATGCACAAATACTGATTGTTGGTAATGATGCAAACTATTCGCCGGAAATCACAAACCACAAAGCAATTTTTAAGGAGATACTTGATTATCACTCTGATGGCGTATCTTTCTGGAAGAGAACCGGACAACATCATCCGTTTCTGTTAAGTGATTATCCATTTGATAGAAGAAAAGGCGGCGTGAGGTATCACCTAAATTTCAGAAAATTGGATTTTAGTCCAGAGTATGCTGGACGTTTTTCATTTATCGAGCTTCTTAATGTACCGACTACTGGAAATACTGGTAGTGATAAAGATTTGTTTTTTAGTTTGCTTGATAAAGATCATCTCATGTGGATTGAAAGCTTAATTTTGCGAGGAGATAAGAAGTTCGTTTTGATCAACCAGACTCTCGCTCAGTCGATAAGCAAGATCAGTGATCGCTTCGGCGTTATGGGTAATTTAGCCAGAGTATTGAATGGAAAAAATGCACCGGCCGTCGCACTAGAAACACAGAACGTAGTTCTATACAACGGATATAGTTTCTCTCATAGTGTGTCGAATGAGTATTTACGAGAGTTAGCCAACGTAATGCGAGAGTTTATTAAGGATGGGTGTACGAACTGCTAGCCAAGTCGAACACAATCCTTCAAACCATCAACTCTCTAATACCTTTAGTGATGCACAGTCGAGAAGGGTGGGTGGCATCAGGTGGATACCCACAGACAACTGGAGTACCAACATACAGGTGGATGAGGTGGTGACCGTTTTTATGATCACTCCCATTCCTCTACCACTATATGGTGACATTCAGGTGGGGAATTCTGTAAACTATTGAGGAATATTGAATTAGCGGGTGTAGTTCAACGG
>QIEB01000192.1 GCA_003229495.1 Flammeovirgaceae bacterium | reverse complement strand
TGGCAGCTATTATGTCCGGGGGGGCCATACCGGATAACTTTGATGTTGATGTTATTCTGGAACCCTCTGGAATTTTTATTGGATCGCTTAATGAGGACTTTGCGCTGGAAAGTTTGCCTGGTCAGGTTTTTCAACTAGGCAATAATTCGTATCGGGTAATACGCATGGAAACAGGTAAAATGCGAGTAGAAGATGCGCAAGGGCAACCACCTAATATCCCATTTTGGTTGGGTGAAGCTCCCGGACGAAGTTGGGAACTATCCCAGGCAGTTTCCAGGTTTCGTATGGACCTGGCCGACCTGTTAGGAGACATTCCCGATATCGGCATTAATGGAGACATTCCCGATAGTAGCTGGAAGCGGGAGGCTTTGGATTGGTTGGAGCAAGATCTGGAAATTCCGCCCAGTGCAGGGGATCAAATCGTTGACTACCTGGCTGCCGGCATGGCATCATTAGGTGTAATGCCTTCACATCAGGATATTGTATTGGAACGTTTTTTCGACGAAGCCGGTGACCAGCATCTGGTTATCCATGCTCCCTTCGGCAGTAGAATCAATCGTGCCTGGGGACTGGCGTTGCGCAAAAAATTTTGCAGGAGATTCAACTTTGAGTTACAAGCAGCAGCCAATGAAGAGGCCATAATCTTATCTCTGGGAGCAACCCATAGCTTTCCTTTAGAAGAGGTTTACCAGTACCTGAACACCAAATCTCTTCGTAATGTGTTGATCCAGGCTCTATTAGACGCTCCTATGTTCGGAATTCACTGGCGTTGGAATGCAACCATTGCACTGGCAGTTTTAAGAAGACGCAGTGGACAAAGGGTTCCACCACAAATCCAACGAATTCAATCTGAAGACCTGGCAGCTTTAGTGTTCCCAGATCAGTTGGCTTGCCTGGAAAATATTGCGGGAGAAAGAGAAGTACCAGATCATCCCTTGGTAAGACAGACCATAGATGATTGTATTTATAAAGCCATGGACCTGCGACGCCTTGAAATATTGATTGATGACATTCGAAGTAACAAAAAAGGCCTGCACGCGGTAAATCTGAGAGAAGCCAGCCCATTGGCCAGCGAAATATTGAGCAGTAAACCCTATACTTTTATTGATGACACACCATTTGAAGAACGTCGTACATTGGCTGTCAGTCAAAGGCGATGGATCGATCCGTCGGAAGCCAAGGAACTAGGAAAGCTGGATCCCGGTGCCATACAATTGGTTAGGGAAGAAGCCTGGGTACAGGCCGATACTGAACATGAATTACACGATGGTTTGTTGCTCTCGGGATTTATTACCGAAGCCGAAGCGCTCCAAAGTTCAGTTGATTGGCCCAGATTGTTTGAAACACTCAACTGTAAAAGACGAGCTATATCTTTAAAGGTTGGTGAAAAAAGATGGTGGGTGGCAGTTGAGAGAATTCCTGAAATCAAACAAGTTCATCCGGATATAACAGTACCTGAAAAAATTGAAATCCCTAAAAAATATCTGAAGACCACAGCTTCTCCAGAAGAATGTCTGGTGGAGATTCTAAGAAGCAGGTTGGAGGTAATAGGACCAGTAACCGTGGCGAAATTGGCCGATGATCTGCAACTAACTGCATCCAAGGTCGAGATCGCACTGCTGAGCCTGGAGCAAGAAGGATTTGTATTCCAGGGAAACTACACCTCCGGAGATCCATCAGAATGGTGTGAGCGACGCTTGTTAGCAAGAATCCACCGTTATACCCTAAGAAAGCTCAGACGTGAAATTGCTCCCGTTGCCGCTGCTGATTTTATGCGATATCTTTTTGAATGGCAGTGTGCAACTCCCGAGAGCCGAGTAGAAGGACCTCAGGCATTGGAGAATGTGTTAGATCAAATGGAGGGTTTTGAAGCGCCGGCTGCTTCATGGGAAGGAAGTATATTTCCAGGTCGTATCAAAGATTATGATTATTTATGGTTAGACGTGCACTGCCTGTCCGGAAATTTTCTCTGGGGAAGATTTGCCAATAAATCTCAAACCAAAAACCCCGTAAAAACCACACCATTAGCATTTATTCGTAGAAACCGTTTGGACTTGTGGCAACACTTAAGAAAACCATTCGACACGCAACTTGATCATAGGAACCAGAGAGTCTGGGAATACTTGATCCATCGGGGAGCATCCTTTTTCAATCAGATAGTTACTGATCTAAAAATGCTAAAAACCGAAGTAGAGCAAAGTTTGGGTGAATTGGTTTCTTATGGTCTGATTACATCTGATAGTTTTACTGGTCTACGAGCATTGTTGGTTCCTGGAAAGTTTAAAATT
>QIEB01000189.1 GCA_003229495.1 Flammeovirgaceae bacterium | reverse complement strand
AATATGTTAACCCTGGTACAACCGAAGTCTGTAACGACGGTATAGACAATAACTGTAATGATATTATCGATACCGACTGCCATTTGTATAATGGATTGGTGGCTTATTACCCATTTAACGGGAATGCCAATGATAAAAGCGGTAATGGGAATGATGGGACGGTTTATGGGGCGACTTTGACTATAGATAGGTTTGGGAATACTGACAGTGCTTTTAGTTTTGATGGTAATGATAGAATCGATATTCCTGACAATCATTTATTAACATTAGGTTCATCTCCATTTACTATTCTAACCTGGATGCAATTCAGCAGTCTGGGAAGTTATTATCTAAGGGCGTAACTGGTCTCCCGCTCCTCAAATGCCCCTGACTTAACAAATTCAACATGAAGATATACTGGACAAACTGTTTTCTTTCAATAAATAATATGGTTCCCCTAAGCTAACACCATATTAAGAAAGGATAATCCAGAATAAATAAGATGAAAGAAATCAGCCACACACAAAACCGTGACGATCTTGTCCTAAAGCTTGATGATTTAATGACTTTTGTAAAAGATTCTGCCTTGGATGGTATAGCCGTCCATGAAGTGGAAGAGAAAATATGGCGGGATGTGTTGTCGCTCGGTTGCAAACTCTTTGGGATGTTCTTTGCAATGTGCGGCACTGGAGATGTTGGCGAGGAAGTAGAATTGCCGGATGGTCATACGGTTCGACGATTAAAAGAGCTTCACTTTCGGGAGTACCAATCCGTATTTGGTATTTTTGATCTCAAGAGAGCGGTTTACGGAAAACGTGAAGGACAGAAGATTGAGTATATCCCCCTTGATGCCCGATTTCAGTTACCATTCGGCAAGTTTTCTTACTTGTTACAGAATTGGGATCAGTCGCTGGCGGTGGAATCCCCCTATGCCAGGATAAATGATATTTTGCGGAAGATTTTAGGCTTTTCGCAGTGCGTGGATAGTTTAGAAAGGATGACCCGGAATATGGCCCTTGTCACCGATGAGTTTTGGGATAGTCAGCCTGTACCGCTAGCTTCTGAAGAAGGTGAATTAATGGTATGTAGCGCCGATGGCAAAGGTGTTCCCATCTGTACGGGGGGAAAAGAAGTGGCGATTGAAGACCACCAACCGGAGAAAGGGCCAAAACCGAACCGGAAAAAAATGGCCTTGTTGGGGGCAACCTATACGGTGGATTCTTTCCCTCGTACGCCCGAACAAATAGTTGAGTCCTTATTCAGGTCTCCTGATGAAAAAGTCTGCCACAGCAGTCAAAGGCCCACGCCCCAACACAAACGGGTGCGAGCAAGTCTGTCTCGCTGTGAATCTGGCACTACCAAGCCTGATATTGAAAAAATCTTCGGTTGGATGAGACATGAAACCAACACCCGGAATTCTTCCCATAAGAAACCGATGATTGTTCTCATGGATGGACAGGAATCTCTTTGGCAGGCGGCCAAGGAATATTTGCCTGGGAATACCTTTCAAATTCTGGATTTACTGCACGTTACCCCACGTCTGTGGAAAGCGGCCAAGATTTTTCACCCGGGAGACTATGATGCCACTTTATCTTTTATAAAGAAGCGGATTCTGAGCATCCTGAAAGGTAAAACGCTCTCTGTGGTACATGATTTACGTTGTATGGGAAGTCATCATAAGATTACAGGCTCTAAGAAGCAAGAACTTGAGAAGATATGCAAATACTTCGAAAAGAACGAGCATCGCATGCGCTACCATGAATATTTGGCAGCGGGTTATCCTATCGCCACAGGGGTGATTGAAGGTGCCTGCCGTCATTTGGTAAAGGACCGGTTAGAACGTGCCGGAATGCGCTGGGTGCTCAAGGGAGCCCAGGCAATGTTGCACATACGCAGTGTATACGTCAGTGGTCTGTGGGATAAGTTTCTCGCTTTTCGGGCAAAAAAAGAATCAGAACGTTTATACCCCTATGCAAATCTAGCTCAAACCATGAATTACCCACTGCCTGCTTAAATAAGGAGCGGAAGACCAGTTACGCCCCTCTACGTTTTATATATAGAGAAACAATTCCTGGTCTTTGTCCCCGTTTTTGGATAAAATCCTCTCAGTCTCTCAGAAAAGTGCTTTTTTTCTATTGACCCACCTGTTAACAGCCCGTGTTTTTCAACTAACTGTAATTAAAGTGATTTCAGAAGGGTGACCCACTGGTTAGCAGCCAATAAATGGATGAATATCGTATTTCCTTGATTGTATGTAGAATAAAACAGTTTTATGGAGATTCTTATATTTTTGTAATAATCTTTAAAAGGA
>QIEB01000250.1 GCA_003229495.1 Flammeovirgaceae bacterium | reverse complement strand
ATAGCTGGGTTAACTTTTCTTCAAGCTTTCTTTTTATCATATGACAAAGGTACAAATTTGCAATCATATTGCAAATTTGTACCGAATATTTGTTCATGAACTGCCTAACTGGGTATTTCCTTTATCAGCAGGTCCTGGGCCATTGAGCAGCGTATGAACGCTGGCAGGGCAGAAAGCTTTAGTGCTCCTCTACTTGTTTGGTAGTGGCGGAATGGCCAATATTCCGTTGGCTTCCATTTCTCTTAATTTCGCGCGTTCTTCTTTAAGAGCAGTCTTAACCTTTGTAATAATTCTTTGATACTCCGGATCATCATATAGAGGTTGGTAAATAGGGTCAGTAACGAACTGGATTAAATGATGACCATCGGCTACAATTCTATCAAAAGAAACCAATGCTTTTTGGTTATTTCCCATTGCCAGATGAATGTGGGTCTCCCAGTTGTTATGCTCACCATTCCATGGACCATATATACCTGCTTGAGCAACCTTTAGACTTTCCTTTAAAAGATAGTCTGCCTGATCTCGTTCACCATTTGTTTTTAATAAACGCCCAAGAGCGAGAGCACTAGTAAAATTGGTTTTATTGATTTGTACATGGGGTTTAAAAAGATCCGGATAATTTTTTTGAAAATATTTGATTACCTCTGCTGAACGATTTGCTTTTAATCCAACCCGAAAGAGACGGTAAGCTGTACTTGGGTGTTTTGGCATTTTCAGATAGGTATCAACTGCTTTATCGTACTCTTTGCGAAGTTCATAGATCATTGTCTGGATTATTTCAGCTATTGAAGATTCAGGACCAAGAAGCAATGCATGATCAAACCACTTAATTGCAAGCTCTGTATCGCCAGTGTGATCATAGGCAAAACCAATTAACATTGAATTTTCTGGAATACCCGGATCAAGTTTAATATTCTCATAAAGAGAACGCATTGATTCTGCCAGTTGAGCATCGCCAAAGAACTGATTACCAGCGAGCATGGAATATGCCCTGGCATAATCTGGTTTACGGCTAATGATCTCTTTTACTATTTGTTTTGACTCATCAAAGCGTCCGGCAAACATAAGTGCATAAGCTAACTCGACACCTAAAGCATCGTCTTGGGGGTCTAGCTCCTTTGCTTTATATAAAAGTTCAATTGCCTTAGAAAGATTTGACCATATTGTACGATTCCCATACACACCATAAGCAGTAGCATTATTTGGGTTAAGTTCAATAGCTTTCTGATAAGCCGTATGTGCTTGTTTAGAATTTCCAGTATGTGCCTTAAGTTCTCCAAGCGCCAAATATGCTTCACTCAGTTTGTTGTCTAATTCCAATGCCCTTTCAATTAAGGGTTGTGCCCGGTTAACTTGTGCTTCTACCGGTAATCCTTCCCAGTTAATTTGACCTAAATGGAGCCTGCCTAATTCAGCATAAGCAATGGCAAAGGTATTGTCTAATTTTATGGCAAGATTTAAATGCTCAATAGCTTCTTGAAAACCTTGGTTGGTGTTTTTACTAATGCTTCCCTTAGCTTGAAACCACGCCTCCAAAGCTGCTAGATTTTGGGTGGGGAGCTTTTCCAGGTCTTTCTTTTCTTGCGGGCTAAGAATAGCTGCCAATGCGCCGGCAATGGCTTGAGCGATTTCGCTTTGAATAGTGAAAATATTCTCTGCGCTTAACTCCCGGGTGTAGGTTTCTGCCCATAGGTGAGCATCCGTTTTTGCATCAATTAACTGTACATTAATACGAATTTGATTACCGGCGCGTTGAACACCACCCTCAAGTATGGTGGCCACACCTAACTCCTCTCCTATGGTACGCATGTTTTTGGTGGTATTGCGGTAGGCTAATACAGAAGTACGTGAGATGGTTTTAATTGCTCTGATCTTTGAAATTTGAGTGAGCAGATCATCATGTATACCATCGGTGAAGTATACATCATCTTCCAATTTACTGCGGTTTTCAAATGGAAGCACCGCAATGGATTTCCCAACCATACTAACTTCACGATTGATTCCGGAGTTTTTCGAATTATTTGGAATATATGTGAAGTACACATAGACGCCTATGGCTGCAACCAATATTGCTGCTGCCAAAATTACCCAATGGTTTCTCTTGACTGCCATGGGTGAAGCGAACTTGTCTAAATCCGGTGTGGGAAAATCATCGCCCTGGACTGCATATATTCGCACCTTGTAGGCGACGTTTTTAAGTTGAACTTCTCCCAGGTCTTTGGTTTGAATGTCTGTTTGTCCCTGAATTGATTTTAAAACAGAGTCTGAGATGTAAATCCCCCCCGGGTCGGCAATGG
>QIEB01000075.1 GCA_003229495.1 Flammeovirgaceae bacterium | reverse complement strand
TCCTTGTCATAGGATCTTCTTTCTCTTTTCATAATGGTAAGTTAATTGATTATGTGCTTAACTTACTGTCCAGTCAAATGTAGCAGGTCCATACTTCGTCCCTAACTCCCTAACTCCTTCGTCCCTAACTCCCTAACTCCCTAACTCCCTAACTCCCTAACTCCATGCCCTAGAACGATTCCCTGATATTCAAATAAAACCCCGGATTTTGAGTCCCAAAACCAAAATCGATTCTAATATTTACCCTTTCTTTGGCTTTTGCGGCGTAGCGCAGGCCAAATCCGAACGATGATTTAACATTTTCAAATCCCAATTGCGAGACACTGGGAGCAACATTGCCAAACCCTACGAATCCCACTACTCCCCATCTTTCCCAAAAGGGAGGCTTCTCTCTTTCATCTATCCATGATTTCCTCCCCAGGGGCAACCGGTATTCCATTTGTCCCGCCAGCATGGTCTTATCCCGAAACCGCCCCAGATAGTGTCCGCGCATGATTTGTTCACCTCCCAACAATGCCATGGTCTCAAAAGTTGGATTGCCCCAATTATGTTCGCCCAACAGGTTAAATGCCAGCACATGTCGTTTTTGAAAGGTTGGAATATAGTGACGCAGGTCCAGTTGGAGTTTGGTAAACTCATATTCACTTCCCAGCCAGGATTGATAGGTAGTCAGGTTTCCTTGTATATAAGGACCAGTGGTGGAGTTGAAGATATTATCACGTTTGTCGTAACGTATGATCATGCCCAGGCCGCTGGTGATGGCCCCTTCATTGCCCGGAATCAACCCTTCCTGAATTAAAAGTCCATCTTTTTCTATTTCACTTATCTTGCTGTCTTGTCGAATATACCGGGCACCCAGATATAGACTGGGTTTCACCATACCCAGGTAGTTAAAATCAAAAGTCATGGTCCGGGTGGTGTAGATCTCCTCGTTTGAGTCCGGAGTATTGTTCCCTATGCCCCAGAATAACAAAGGGAACTTAATCCACTCTGCCACACCTTTGAAAATATGCTTATTGGCATTGAGAAATATGTTATAGGAAAGGCGGACCTTGATCTGATTTTTCAAAGTATAGTTGATAGGCAATTTGATTGCAGACAATTGGGTGCCTTCGGGAGCGTTTTTAAATCGAAAGAAATAAATACTTATGGCTCCAAACCGCAGGGAAGTTTCAGGTGAATAGGTAATTATGGGCAGCTCCAAAAAGGTCCCATTCCGGGATTTTATGGAATCTTTTTCTTCACCTTTTTTTTGGGCCTGTACCGACCCTACGCCAGCTATCCAGATGATCGAGCCAAAAAGAAGAAACTTAAACCAGCGAATAGATATCATTAAATATAATTAGAATCTACATTTCTAAGCCCAAACGTAAGTTAGGAACAAAGTTTATGTCGCCCTTGAAGGAGGCAATGACTTTCAATATATACATAAATTTTTCTCTGAGTCAGGACTGGATTTGGTCAATATGGTGCCGGATGATAATTTGACAGGCAATGAACCTCAACAATATAAATGTATCTATAGTGATTCAGTTTATATCATTTATTTGGCTAATCCTGACCAAATTGGCCGGCCCGAGACTAAGAGGAACAAAAGTGCTGAACTTAGCGCTGCCAATAAAAGTCCAATGGTACCAAGGGTAACTATTGACCTTCACCAAAATCAGTTTAATGTCAAATGGTATGACCCATCATCTGGCAAATGGTCTGATTCACACGAAATAATAGGCGGATTGACAGAAATTATTGCTCCTGGTCCGGGAGACTGGGTATTGCTATTGACCAAAGTATAAAATAACCTTGTGTCAATAATTTCCTTCCATAAAACTCCTCAACTTTCCCTTCCGCTTTTCGTCGCAATTCAGTTGCTCCAGCTGCTCCTTGCACAAGGATTGAAGCAATGAATGATTGAGTAATTTGTTATTTTCAATATTTCCTAACGCCCATAACACCCCCAAAGTATTGCCCAGGTGCCCCGCCTTTTCCGCTTCGTTAGTAGTAGCTCCACCGATCAACGCACCTAGTTGCAAACTAAATTCCGTTAGTGCTCCTGGTTTCAACTTAAGTATCTCGAGGTAATGATCACTATCACCGGGGTCATCCTGCATGTTCAAAGACAGTTGTTTGCCTTCACACATTCTGGTAAAACATCCATTAAACAAACGAATGACCGGTTTAATTAATTTTTGATCGACTTGAATTATCAACTCATAAGCTTTGAATATCATAGCGTCACCAGAGAGAATTGACACGTTGTCATTCCATTTTACATGAACACTGTCGCGTCCATTGCGGGTGGGGTTTC
>QIEB01000512.1 GCA_003229495.1 Flammeovirgaceae bacterium | reverse complement strand
CTAAGACCACTAATCTGCTGGAAAATCTCAAGGTAATCTCATTAAAAGGCTTCATGATAGGGCATCAGGACGATCAAGCTTACGGGGTTGGATGGAAAGCAGACCCTGGAAGATCAGACGTATTGGAAACTGCAGGCTCCTATCCTGCAGTCCATGGATGGGATATAGGCAAAAGACTTGTAAACGAATTTAACATAGATACCGTCCGGTTTGACAACATGGTAACCTGGATGAAGGATGCCTACAAACGAGGTGGAATAAACACTATTTCCTGGCATCTTGACAACTTGACTACTGGTGGTAATAGCTGGGACAAGACCAGCTCAGTAGCGGACATCCTGCCAGGTGGAGATAAGCATTCTTTATTTTTACAGGAATTGGATCTCCTTGCTAACATGCTAAAAAAACTCAAATCCGGCTTCTCAAAAACTCCTGTGGTATTCCGGCCCTGGCACGAACATAACGGAAATTGGTTTTGGTGGGGCCAGGGCAATTGTTCTGAGGAAGAATACGTACAACTATTTAGATTTACCGTGGAGTATTTAAGAGATGAAAAACAAATTCATCATCTATTGTATGCCTTCTCTCCGGACAGAAGTCGGTGGAAACTCGATATATCGGCCAAGGAAAACTATTTTTATGGCTACCCGGGGGACAACTACGTGGATATAATTGGACTGGATGATTATGGAGATGTTGGAAGACTGGGCGGGTCAAACTCTCAAAGTGTCCAAAGGGAGAAATTTATTAAAAGCCTGAAACTGATCACTGAAATTGCCAGGGAAAAAAATAAAGTGGCAGCCCTAACGGAAACAGGGCTTGAAGGCTTAACTAAATCAGATTGGTTTACCGGAGTGTTGTTAAATCCAATATTAGAAAATGATGATGATATTGATATCGCGTGGGTGCTGGTGTGGAGAAATGGCAATAGCCGGCATCACTACGCCCCATACCCAGGTCACAAGAGTACCGCAGATTTTCAGGTTTTCGAAAAAAGCAGTAGTACTTTTTTCGAAAAGGACCTAAAAAATCCCTATAAACGAAATAAGGCGCTGATTCCCCAAAAATATTACCATGATTAACTTCGTATGAGTCTGCAGACAATTGATATCATAATTATAGTACTCTATTTGCTGACAACAATGGTCATTGGGCTAATACTCAAAAAAAGAGCCCAAAAATCAAAAGAAGCATATCTGCTGGGCGGGAACAAACTACCCTGGTATATGTTGGGACTATCCAACGCCTCTGGGATGTTCGATATTTCCGGAACTGTATGGCTGGTGACCATATTGTTCGTTTATGGAATGAAGAGTATCTGGCTGCCCTGGTTATGGCCGGTATTCAATCAGATCTTTCTGATGGTTTTTCTATCAATGTGGTTACGGAGATCGAACGTGACCACAGGGGCAGAATGGATTCGTACCCGTTTTGGTAACAAAGAAGGTGCTACCCAGTCACACATTGTGGTGGTAGTTTTTGCTCTAATAATGGGCTTGGGGTATCTGGCCTATGGTTTCATTGGCTTAGGGAAATTCGTAGAAATTTTCATCCCTTGGGAATTCTTAAGCCAGTACTTACCTTTTGATATTCCCCCAATTTATGTACCTCATTTTTACGGCATCATATTTACTTGTTTTGCAGTCTTTTACGCGCTCTTGGGTGGAATGATGAGTATTGTTTGGGCAGATGTAGTTCAGTATGTGATCATGGCAATTTCTGGGATTGTAATTGGGGTTATTGCCATGATGGCCCTGGCAGAAAACCCTTTATTAGTGCCGGATGGATGGATGAGCCCATTCTTTGGCTGGGAACTTGACCTTGACTGGTCCGGTATAATTGCCAATGTTAATCAGAAAATAACCGACGATAGTTTTTCTCTCTTTACCATCATGTTTATGATGATGATCTTCAAAGGCGGCCTTGTTTCATTAGCTGGTCCAGCTCCCAATTATGACATGCAAAAAATTCTTTCCACCAGGTCTGTGCGGGAGGCTGCATTAATGAGTGGCTCCGTTTCCTTCATTCTGATGCCGATTCGATATTTTATGATTGCAGGCTTTGGAGTTTTGGGATTGCTCTTCTATGATCAATTGGATTTAATAGTACCTGGAAGGGGATTGGACTTTGAGCAAATTTTGCCTTCTGCCATAAGTCAATTTGTGCCCGTAGGATTCTTAGGTTTGCTGCTGGCCGGTCTATTAGCTGCCTTTATGTCAACATTTGCCGGCACCCTAAATGCAGCACAGGCATATATAGTCAATGACGTTTATCTGAAGTATATCAACCCTGCTGCCGACAATATTAGAA
>QIEB01000665.1 GCA_003229495.1 Flammeovirgaceae bacterium | reverse complement strand
TTACTAATGCAGCCAACCCCACCAACGCCCAGGACGTTGCTACAAAAAATTATGTAGACGTTCTGGAGGCCGCGGACGGCGATGGTGACCCAACCAATGAGATTCAAGACCTGTCTCTGGCGGTTAACACTTTGGGATTGACCGGTGATCCCACCACCGTGGATTTGTCGGGGTACCTGGATAATACTGATAGCCAGGATCTTTCCCTGACCGGAAACACACTGGGACTAACGGGAGATGCCACTACCGTTGACTTATCGAGCTACCTGGACAATACTGATAGCCAGAACTTAAGCGATGTGTTGAGTCAGGGAAGCGATGTTACTAATGCAGCCAACCCCACCAACGCCCAGGACGTTGCTACAAAAAATTATGTAGACGTTCTGGAGGCCGCGGACGGCGATGGTGACCCGACCAATGAGATTCAAGACCTGTCTCTGACAGTTAATACCTTAGCCCTAACCGGTGACGCCAGTACAGTTGACCTGTCCGGGTACCTGGACAACACAGATAGCCAGGATCTAACTTTGGCAGGCAATATCCTGGGTTTGACCGGCGATGCTACAACAGTTGACTTATCTGGATATTTAGACAATACAGATAGCCAGGATCTGAGCAGTGTACTTGGTCAGGGAAATGATGCGGGAGCAGTAAAAATTGTTAACCTGGCAGATCCTACAAATCCACAAGATGCGGCTACCATGACCTATGTGGATAATATAACTATTACCGCGGCGAATATTGCCAATGATGCCGTGACCACAGCTAAAATTCTGAACGGAACGATCCTGGATGAAGACATATCCGGAACCGCCGGAATAGCCGCCGGGAAACTTCAAAGCAATGTAATGATTGAGGGTGAGAATGTCTCTCTCTTGAGTAACGATGCAGGTTATTTAGCATCTGTGAATAGTGCCAATATCACCGATGGAACGGTTGTGGACGTCGATGTCTCAAATACCGCTAACATTTCTGCTTCCAAGTTGCAAAGTACGGTCATGGTAGAAAGTGAAAATGTTTCGTTATTGAATAATGACTCCGGCTACCTGACATCAGTTAATTCTGCGGATATAACTGATGGGACTATTGTAAATACCGACATAAACGGAAGTGCTGCCATTGATGGTAGTAAAATTAATCCGGATTTCGGCAATCAGAACGTACAAACAACCGGTACTCTGAGCTCAGGAGCTGCAACGGTCAGCAGTCTAACAGTTACAGACCTTGGAGGTGCAAATGACACATATACCGGAGATGGGGCAGTGAATTCCTTTACCATTAGTGCAGGTGGCGTTTTTTCATCTTCGGATGTACGATTAAAAACAAACATTGAAAATATACCTCATGCTTTGGATAAAATCTCCAGGGTTGAGGGTAAGAGTTATGCTTTTAAGAGTGATCGAGAACAACAGATTCACTTTGGAGTTATAGCACAAGATCTTCAGAAATTGTTTCCCAATCTGGTCCGTCAGAACGAGAATGGATATTTATCTGTAAACTACCTGGAGCTAATACCAGTACTGATTGAGGCACTAAAAGAGCAGCAATCCACAATTCAACAGCTAACCAAAGCTATACATCGAGGACAGGAACTTAATAGAGAAATTAAGGCAGGGCTGGACAAACAACGAAAACTAGTTCGAGCCCAGCAGTTCGTACTAACTCAACTTCAGATGGATCGGCTGCCATGGAAAATGATATCAAGGAAATTAGGCAATCTCTGGGACTAGAGGCAAAAAAGGAATAACAGGTGGGAAGACTCTTTCTTTTAGTTTTCATGGTTTTAATAATTCACTGGTCCAGTGTATCTGCTCAGGTACTGACCAATGACAACGCATTAATAACCATAACTCCACTAACTAGAATCACTGTAGTAGGCGGTGTGTTAAACAACGGCGATCTGGCTAACAGTGGAATTCTCTCAGTAACCGGAGATTGGATGAATGTCGACACCTATACTCCAGGTAACGGCCTGTTCATACTTAATGGAACAGATAGGCAAAACATTGCCCATAATGGCCAAGAGGTATATCAGCTATTTATTTCAGGGGGAGGAGAAAAAGTCTTTAGCAGCACCATAGAAATACAGGACACCTTGGATTTGATGGATGGACTGATCTCTACTTCAGATGGGGCCAATTTATTGGTGCAACCAAACGGTTCGGTTGTCGGAGGCTCCGAAATATCTTATATAAAAGGGCCGTTGTTTCATCAGGGACAAGGTTATAAATATTTCCCAGTTGGATCTAATGGGAATTTCCGCCCAGCGGAACTGATGAATGTCACTGGCACAAATCCGGTGGTGGGGATTGCTATATACCAGCCTAATCCAAGCCCCACGGTCCCACTTCAATTACTTGCCGTTTCTGATACTCGATATTGGCAGTTGATACACCAGTCTGGTGTCTACGATGGTTCACAAATCCGGCTAAAGGTAACAAATGATGAGCGGTTGGGTTCGGATGTTGATATCCAGGACGTGGTAGTAACATCGGCAGACTCTATAGGAGGGATATTTCTAAACCTGGGGCAATCACAATTTACAGGTAGTATGTCAGACGGGGAAGTAACTAGCTCCACGCCAGCTTTCCGAGAATTTTACGCCATTGCGGTAGAAGGGTTTGCTGAAGAAAGGGCGCTTTTTGTTCCTAACGCTTTGTCTCCGGCTGCTGTAGATCCAGAAGACCAGGCGGTAAAGGTTTACGGACAGCAAATAGTGGACGAAGGTTTTATGTTTAGAATCTACAACCGCTGGGGGCAGATAGTTTATGAAACGAACTCATTTGCGGAAGCAAATACAGATGGTTGGCATGGTGAAACTTCCTCAGGTGATGAGGAGTCGATCGGAATATATCACTATACATTGACAGGAAGGTTTGCCAGTGGCGCTCCTTTTCAAAGAAACGGAAGTATACAAGTAATAAGGTGAGAAGAAAAGTTTATTGTCTAGTAGCGTTTGTGTGCTTGAGTGTGTTGGCATCCCACAAGTTGGAGGCCCAAGACCCACATTTCTCGCAGTACTATGCTAATCCATTGTATCTAAATCCTGCAATGACAGGATTGGACGCTGACGTATACTTTGGTCTAAATTACCGGTCACAATGGAAATCCCTGGACCTCCCTTTTGAGGTCGCTCAATTTTCCTTGGTTTATCCTTTAATGGAACGTGGAAGTCAGTTTAAACACCGGGGCGGGCTAGGCATGTCAGTATACCGTGAAATAGCCGGGGCAGCTAATAACTTTAAAACTACTTCCTACACCATCAGCGGTGCATACAATTTATTTCTAAAGGCGGATGCTTCCCAAATGATCTCCGTGGGTATACAAGGTGGATTCATCAGCAAACAAATAAATTTCAACAATTTAACTTGGGGTTCGCAGTACGACCCCTTTATTGGCTTCAATGCTAATATTACCCCTTCTCTGACCCTTGGTAATGAAAGGACCACTTTCCCAGTTATTCACGCGGGAGTGGTCTGGTACTTTGATCAGAGGAAAAGAAGGTTACGTTCCGGAGTCAGCGGATTTTTGGGGTTTGCGGCTTCAAATCTGAATCAGCCTAATGAGTCTATACTTGGTGAGCAAGGTACTGAGAGCCGGCTACCCACGCTGTTTAAAGCACATGGAGGACTTAATTTTAGCATGTCTCGTCAACTGACCATATCCCCGAATGTACTTTACATGTCTCAAAACAACAGTCAACAAATTAATACTGGGGTATATCTAACTTATCAACTGGAAGGACCAAAAGCAAGAGTGAATAGATTAAAAGTGCAACTAGGTACCTGGTACCGATTTGAAGATGCTTTTATTATTTCACTAGGGTTAATGACCAAGAATATGGGCTTTGGATTTAGCTATGATTTTAATAATTCCACACTTCGGCAGTTTACCGGAGGTAATGGTGCGATAGAAGCTTCAATCTCCTATAGAATAGTTAAGGGAAAAGGTCTAAAACGATTTTCTACGCCACTACTTTAAATATTATTTATTAAT
>QIEB01000428.1 GCA_003229495.1 Flammeovirgaceae bacterium | reverse complement strand
GCGTGTCACACCATAGACGGAGGACCCTTGGTTGGGCCGGATTTAAAAGATGTTCATACGAGATACCAAGAAGACTGGTTAATGAACTTTATCCGTTCATCACAAAGTATGGTGCAAGACGGTGATGAACAGGCTGTAGCAATATTTCAGGAATTCAATATGATTCCCATGCCCGACCAACCATTTAACAATGAACAAATCTCCACTATTCTAGCATATATAAAGGCAGAAAGTGAGGAAGTAATCCTGGAGCCAGTGGCAGCCACGGCAACCACTGAAGAGGCCACAATAGTTGAGGTTGTTAAGGATCAAAATGAAACAATTTCCTGGCTTCAAGGGGATATGCACCTTATAATAATAATTCTTGGCCTCGAGTTTACCTTAGTAGTGCTATTGATATCGATTATATTTGTAATAGTGATAATGAAAAGAAGAATGTAGGGTTATGAAAAATCTGGTATTGATGGTTCTGGTTACTTGTCTAGGCCTAAACGCAATTAGCCAGGAAATATATCAGACAAAAAAGGGAACTCTGGCCATTATGGCCAACACTCCTGAGACCACTATTACTGCCCACAGCAAACAATTAGAAATAAGGCTTGATTACAAAACTGCTGAAATAATTGTCCGGTTGCCGTTGAGTTCTTTACACACCGGAATTGATTCTCTGGATGCATATTTTCAATCCGCGAAATCCCCATTCGTTCTACTGGAAGGCAAACTGGGTATCGAATACATCAACACCCAAGCTCATCCAGTGCAGAATTTCAAATTTAGGGCTAATTTAAGTTACCAAGATATAGTTACGGAAGTTCTGGGAGAAGGGCAGCTACAGCACATTGATGGGGGTGAAACTGTAGCTTGTCTGTTAGGGCTAAGCTTTACCATTGACCCTGATATCTTTGAGTTGCATCAACTACTATCTTGGAATCAAGAGACCTTGAAGGTTCAGGTAATTCAGGCTATTCTTAATCAGAGTGATGTAAATGATTTTTGAATCAAGTTGATGGTCCGGTAAAACCCAGGACTAGTCGAACCATTGTTCATTCCATATGACAAGGATAAGCAGAAGTACAGTACTTATTACCGGTGGCGCTAGTGGTATTGGTAAACTAATGGGGCGCCGGTTGTTGGAAAAGAATTGCTCAAAACTAGTGGTATGGGACATTGATGAAGACAGTTTGGAGTCTTTAGCAACAGCGTGGTCTGAGCTTGGCTATGATGTATATCCATACCTGGTAGACGTAACCAGTACTGCGCAGGTAAACGAAATGGCGGCAGATGTACTGAGCAGCATTGGAAAAATCGATATTCTAATCAACAATGCCGGAGTAGTGGTTGGTAAAGATTTCTCTCAGCATACAGCAGGAGATATTGACATTACCATCGATGTAAACATACGTGGTGTAATGCAGGTTACCAGGGCATTTATTCAGCCAATGATAAAAACCGGCTCCGGGCATATAATTAATATCGCTTCAGCCGCAGCGATGATCCCAAACCCAAAAATGTCTGTCTATGCTGCCAGTAAGTGGGCGGTGCTGGGTTGGTCCGAATCACTGCGACTGGAGTTAGAGCAAGAAAATGAAAATTTGAAAGTCACCACGGTAACTCCGAGTTATATTGATACCGGAATGTTTGAAGGGGTAAAAACCCCGCTGCTAACCCCACTGCTGAAGCCAGAAGAAATCGTAGAGGAGATTATTTCCGCAATTCAAGAGAATCGAATTTTAGTCAGGGCCCCTAAAATGGTAAATTTACTGCCTTTTTTGCGTGGCGTTCTTCCTGTCAGCTGGTTCGATTTTACTGCCAGGCAGCTGGGAGTATACGATAGCATGTTAGAATTCAAAGGCCGAAATAAAACATAGCTGTACCAGAACTTATCAGCTGAGGCTAACGTTCATCTGAGAATAGACCCCACAGCAGTGAATATAGGACTGATTTTTATTTTTTTAGCTGCCCCGTTATTGGGCTGCAACGCAGACTTGAATGAGCGTAGTGAGTCACCATCAGCCAGTGCGATTATGTTGGCTGAAGATTCAAAGTCTGACAGCGAAAATCATACAAAGCACCCGGCAGCCAACAGTATTCATGAGCATCAAATATGGGATGATCTACTGAAGAAATATGTTTCCCCAACCGGTCAGGTGGACTATCAGGGCATTCGCAACCACAGGGCAACACTGGACCAGTATTTGGAGCAGTTGAAGCAAAATCCCATTCAAATTTCATGGACAAAACCTCAGCAACTGGCCTATTGGATCAACGCTTATAATGCTTTTACCGTGGAGCTGATCCTAAGGAATTATCCGCTGAAA
>QIEB01000007.1 GCA_003229495.1 Flammeovirgaceae bacterium | reverse complement strand
ACCGGAAAGACCCTTATAAGAAAGAACAATCCGATGAGATGGATGAGGAACAAGAGTAGGATCTAAATATGGCAAAATTATGTATCGGGCTAATTCGAGAAGGTAAAACACCGCTGGATAGCAGAGTCCCCTTAGCTCCGGAGTCAGCCCTGTATATTAATCAGAATTTTGCGAATGTTGAGGTGGTGTGTCAGTCAAGTGAACACCGGTCCTATTCTGATCAGGAATACCTGGAAGCAGGGGTAAAGGTGGTAAAGGACGTCTCAGATTGCGACGTTTTATTTGGAGTGAAGGAAGTGCCTGCTAATGAACTGATCCCAAACAAATGTTATTTCTTCTTTTCTCATACTGTCAAATCACAGGAGTACAATCGGGATCTGCTTCGTGCCGTCCTGGACAAGAAGATTACCCTGGTGGATTATGAATGTTTAACTAACTCATCGGGGACACGGTTGTTGGCATTTGGCCGATACGCCGGCATAGTAGGTGCCTACAATAGTATATGGGCATATGGGCAGCGATACAAACTATTTGATATTCGTAGGGCACGCGACTGCTTTGACCTTCAGCAACTGCAAGAAGAATTTGTCAAAGTAAAGTTACCACCAATCAAGATAGCGCTTACCGGTGGTGGTAGAGTGGCTAAAGGTGCCATGGAGATATTAAACGGGCTGGGAATCAGACAGGTCACTGCTGCCCAATTTGTTGATCAGATTAATCCCGGGCCGGTATATACCCAATTAAATAGCCGTGATTATCATGTGAGTAAAAACGGCACTGTATTTAACAGGGGTGAGTTTTTTGCAGACCCTGAAAATTACCTAAGTAGCTTCAGGCAGTTTGCAAGCCATGCAGACATTCTAATTGCAGGGGCTTATTGGGATCCCAGGGCGCCAGTGCTATTTACTGCTCAGGATGTTCTTCGACCTGATTTTAAAATTAAAGTAATAGGAGACATTACCTGTGATATTGAGGGTTCAATTCCTGCCACCAAGAAGGCCTCCACCATTGATAAACCTCTTTATGATTACAATCCCAGTGAGGACAAAGTTGAGGATCTTTTTACCGATGAAGCCAATCTGACGGTAATGTCCATTGATAATTTGCCAGGTGAACTACCCCGAGATGCCAGTTTGGACTTTGGTGAAGACATGATCCAAAATGTTCTTCCTTACCTGATAGAATCAGATGATCAACAGGTGATCTCCAGGGCCACAATAACTAATCAGGGAGTCCTAACCACCAGTTTTAGTTATCTGCAAGACTTTGTTGATGGAAATTAATCGCTCATGGAGATGAGGAATTCCTCATTGCTCTCAGTGCCCTTCATTCTATCAAGTAGAAATTCGATGGCTTCGTTGGAATTCATATCTGCCATGAACCTTCTTAAGATCCAAATACGCTGTAAAGTTTCCTTATCTAATAACAGGTCTTCTCGGCGTGTACCTGATCCGGGAACGTCGATTGCCGGGTAAACACGCTTATTGGACAGCTTGCGATCCAATTGGAGCTCCATATTTCCAGTACCTTTAAATTCTTCAAAGATTACTTCATCCATTTTGGAACCGGTTTCAATTAAGGCGGTGGCGATAATGGTGAGTGAACCTCCGTTTTCAACATTCCTGGCCGCTCCAAAAAAGCGCTTAGGTTTGTGTAATGCGTTTGCGTCCACCCCACCGGAAAGAATTTTTCCTGAAGAGGGAATGACAGTGTTAAAGGCTCTCGCCAGCCTGGTAATGGAATCCAGAAGAATTACTACATCATGACCACACTCAACCATACGTTTGGCTTTCTCCAAAATTAGATTGGAGACTTTAACATGACGTTCTGCTTGTTCGTCGAAAGTAGAAGAAACAACTTCAGCTTTCACACTACGGGCCATATCAGTTACCTCTTCCGGGCGTTCATCGATTAAGAGAATGATTAAATAGACCTCCGGATGATTTTTAGCTATAGCGTTGGCGATCTGCTTCAGCAGCACCGTTTTACCAGTTTTGGGTTGTGCAACGATCATTCCACGTTGCCCTTTCCCTATGGGAGCGAACATATCCAACAAGCGGGTAGAATATTCACCTGCTTTGGTACTCAGCTTCAGGCGTTCGTCAGGAAATAGCGGGGTCAAATACTCAAATGGTACCCGATCACGGATTTCGTCTGTGGTTTTCCCATTTACGGTTTCAACCCTTAAAAGTGCAAAATACTTTTCGCCTTCTTTTGGTGGACGAATCTGGCCTTTTACTGAGTCTCCGGTCTTCAGCCCAAAAAGCTTAATTTGGGACGGGCTGACGTAGATATCATCAGGACTGCTCAAATAGTTGTA
>QIEB01000061.1 GCA_003229495.1 Flammeovirgaceae bacterium | reverse complement strand
CAGCGGTCCGCTAGAATGGGCTTGACGTGGAAGTTGAAATCAATATTCTCCGGGAGGCCTTCATATGCCAATTCCACTTTTTCAGGTAATTGATCCCCACAACCACCTAAAAACAGACAGCATCCGGCAACTGAAAGAAGTAGTACCTGGTAATACAATATTTTGGAATTTTAAACTCAAAATTTAACAAATTTTACTGGCAAGAGCAACAACATACTGTATTCGGCAACCCGCTAAATTATATTTTTGAATTGACCCGGCTACTGTTTTAGGGAGATATTCTAAAAAAGGGGTCCATTGTGGTTTCTTCTACATTTTAAAACGCGATCTCGCGGCTCCATTATTATCCATTTAGCTAAGAGTAAAATGTAATAAATCATTGCGGTATATGACCCAGATCATGGGAAAAATGTGAAACAAATTAGAAATTAAGTAAGCTGATTTACAGCTATTTATAACTTTAAATATACGGAAATGAAAAAGAATTCAAAGTTTAAATTCACGTTAATGATTATGTTAGCTGCGCTATTCATGGTGCAATGTAGCAATGATGATGATGATGTGCTAATCGACCCTGATCAGATAGCATTTGATAATGCAAGTGTTACTAATGGAGGTAGAATGTATGACAAATTCTGGGCATCTGAAACAAATTTTGTAAGTCCTTCAGATCCATCGGTGGTAATGGAGAATATCACATCCTTCGGTGACTTCTATAGGTGTAAGTCATGCCATGCCTGGGATCAGAAGGGCACACAAGCTTCTTATATCGATAGGGGGCCTAAGACGAGCAGACCCAGTGTAACCGCAGTGGATCTCGCCAATGTTATTGTGACAGCAACCATCAGGGAATTATTCGATGAGCTGCACGAAGGCGCTGCAGTTGATCCTGCCAGAACAGCTGATGGAACCAACGCCAGTTTGGGTGGAAATAATATGCCAAATTATGGAAATATACTTTCCGATGGGCAAATCTGGGATATTGTTAGATTTCTCAAAGATGGAACATTTGACACAGATCAGCTGTATGATATTCAAACAAGCGGTACTTATCCTACAGGTTCACGGACCTTCATAAATGTAGGCAAAGATGGAGATGCTCTTGCTGGTAAAGTTTTTTATGATATTAATTGTGCTTCCTGCCATGGATCCAATGGAAGGGACGACGACTTGGGTAACCTAATATCAATAAATGCATCAATAGGTAGATCAATGGGTGAGTTTGCCAGGGAAAAGCCCTATGAAATGCAGCACAAAGCAAGATTTGGAAACCTGGGAAGTAATCCTAAAATGCTTGGCGCTGGGGATGTATCTCTGGTGGATATCAAGAACATGCTTAAGGCCCTTGCGGATGTAACCAACTATCCGGACCTATAATTAATCATTGGATTGCCTCTGTTGGTAATCTTGACTAGCGTTGAAAGTCAGAGTAGGCGTGAACGCGCCTACTTTTCCTCAGACCCTCCGGAAGGCAGGGAATTATAATATTCTATAAACTTTGTAAGCTCTTCTGATTTGTTGGCTGATATTTTTTCACTGCGGGCAAATTTTTCCATTTTCTGTTTTTGATCAGGTAATGCATCGATTAATTTTTTGATGCTGCGTACCTTCATCAAAGGCCCATCGCCAAGTTTAAAGTAATAAAAATCAGGCTGCCGTTGATAGGTTGCAGGAATGTTGCCTTCTATGGCTTTTCCTTGTTGGCGATCTTTAAAGATAATCCTCATTTTTGTCATTAAGGTTACTCTACCGCTATCCAACCGTAAGAAATACGAGGGTACCATTTTGTTTTTAACCTTATAGTTGTCGACTACAAAAGTTAGAGTGCCAAGCACAATTTTCTCAATTGTCAAATCAGGATCAATTGCAAACATTGTGCCTCCGTCCTTATATTCCATCCGGTCATAAAAAATATTGTAACGCATTTCTTTATCATAAATATTAACCGCGCTGGAATATGCGCTGCCCTTGGAATAAGTATCAGTAAAATATGGCGTTCCTTCAATTGAATATTCCACAGGAGAAATAAGTTGATTAATATTATAGATGTTCTGAACGTTTGCAGTTCTTGAATTGCTTGGCGGGTCTAAATTGCCCTGTGACTTACAATCTATAAAACTGATAACAGATAGAACTACCAGGAATTTTACTTTGTTTGAAAACATCATTAGAGTCTCCTTTGTTAAGTAAAGATAGAAATTCGAGCACAAATTGGCATAAATATGAAAAAATACCATAAAATATTAAAAGAAATTCATTTCCATACTGGCCTGTTTATCAGTCCATTCATCATAGTATTTTCGGTTAGCGCTCTGATACTAAATCACAAT
>QIEB01000034.1 GCA_003229495.1 Flammeovirgaceae bacterium | reverse complement strand
AAAGTCTGCCAATTCACGAAGATATAAAAACGCATACCGGATCATTCCAGCAATATGTTGAAAACTACAAAGTATCTATTAAAAACCTCGCTAAAGCGGATGTAAGGACCATCTGCTATAACGTCATGCCGGTGCTGGACTGGACCCGTACTCAATTGGACCACCTGGTTCAAGATGGCTCCGGGGCACTGAGGTTTGATTGGGCTAGTCTTTGCGCATTTGATTTATTCATCCTCGAGCGTGAACATGCTGAGCAAGACTACAGAGAAGAAGTAATCGTCAAAGCAAAGAACTGGTTCCAAAAAAGCACGGCACAGGAAAAAGATGTATTGGTTCAAACTATGGTGGCGGGCCTACCCGGTTCTGATCAAGGTTTCAACTTGGTTCATTTCAAAAGCGCCCTGGAACATTATAATCAGATAACTCCATCAGTTTATCTGGAACATATCAAATATTTCCTCGACCAGGTGGTGCCGGTGGCAGAAGAAAATAATGTTGCCCTTGCAGTACATCCTGACGACCCTCCTTTCAACATACTAGGCTTGCCCCGTGTTGTTCGTACCGGTGTCCAGGTTGCAGAATATCTTGATCTTTACCCGAGCCTCAATCATGGATTAACTCTTTGCACCGGCTCCCTGGGTGCTGACCCTGAAAATGATGTGGTTTCGATTGCTAAAAAACATGTGGACAGGATCCACTTTGTCCACCTGAGGAATGTGACCAGCTATGACTTCCAGTCGTTTTACGAAGACAATCACCTGGAAGGCTCGGTGGACATGGCCGGAGTAGTTCAGGTACTGCTTGACACTGTCGAGGAAAGAAAAGTCCTGCTTCCGTTCCGGCCTGACCATGGACACACCCTGATACAGCAGTGGGAACCATCTTCGTACCCGGGTTATCCATTGATTGGGAGATTGCGTGGTCTAGCTGAATTGAGGGGACTGATCATGGGACTAAAGGCCCTGGAAAATGACAAATGACAAGCATCAACTAAATTCCAAATTTCAAACAGCAAAAAAACAAACCTGACTGCCCGCAGGAGAAAAAACAAGCAACATGCAGACAGTTTGGAATTTTGAGATGTGGTGCCTGGTGCTTATTTGAGATTTGTTTTTTGCTATTTGGTGCTTTAAAAGGCTGTGGATCTCCACAGCCTTCTTTTAGTTTCCATTATATCCTTGCTGCAGCTTCTCCATTACCTGATCAAGGGAAAAACTGGCGGCCTTTTGGCGTGGTGGAAATTCCACAAAAGTGGTTAGGAACCCCCCTACATATTCTTGCGCCGGCACCAGCAGAAAAATATGATCTAATAGCCAGTCATAATAGGTATTGGAGGTTATCTGTGCCCGTTCATAAGGGTCTCGTCGCAAATTGAACATGAGAGGTACTCTCAAAGTTATAAACGGCTCAGCCCAAGCCTGGAGGGTGGCTTCCACTCTTTGTTCCATAAAAATCATCTTCCAATCCGAATATCGCAATGCCGTAAGATCACCGTCATCAGAGAAGTAAAATATCTCTTTCCTGGGGCCTTTATTGGTTTGACTGGTGAGGAAAGGGAGAAAATTATAACCATCCAGATGCACCTTAAAAGTGGTGCCACCAGCCTTATAACCATTTAACAACTTGTCTTTGACACCGTCATCTCCGGCAATTGCTGCAAATGTGGGTAACCAATCCATGTGGTGCATGATCTCATTAGAAATGCTGCCTGGCTTAATTTTTCCCGTCCAACGTACCATAGCAGGTACTCTCCAACCACCTTCCCAATTGGTGTTTTTCTCTCCTCTGAACGGTGTGGCCGCGGCATCGGGCCAGGTGTTGTAATGAGGTCCGTTATCTGTGCTATAGAACACTATGGTATTATCTGCGATTCCCAACTCATCAAGTAGCAGCAGCAGTTCGCCAACGTGAAGATCATGTTCCACCATACCATCGGAATATTCATCCTGTCCTGAAATACCTCTGTTTTCAGGCTTAACATGGGTACGAAAATGCATACGGGTACCATTCCACCAGCAGAAGAATGGTTTGCCGGCTTCATTTTGTCTTTTGATAAAATCAATAGCGGCAGCCACAGTCTCATCATCGATGGTTTCCATGCGCTTCTTGGTCAACGGGCCAGTGTCTTCTATGGAGCCATCTGCAAAAGATTTTATAACACCACGCGGCCCATACTTCTCTCTAAACTTTGGGTCCTTAGGGTAGTCCGGTAGTTCTGGTTCTTCCTCAGCATTTAGGTGGTACAGGTTCCCCAAAAATTCATCAAATCCGTGGTTCGTCGGTAGGTGCTCATCCTGATCACCCAGGTGGTTTTTACCAAACTGTCCGGTGGCATA
>QIEB01000319.1 GCA_003229495.1 Flammeovirgaceae bacterium | reverse complement strand
GAGCTCAGTACCAGGCCAGCCTCACCTTTTTCCAAAGCGCATAATTTGTCTACTACCACCTGTTGATTGGGGGTGTTGAAATACCTTGGGTAAGCAGGATCTTCCTGATCCAGGAATTGAAATGCACTAGAGGTAATTATTGGAGAGTTTACTCCTCCTGCGAAAGAGTCCGGCAAAGCCCCGGTGTGTACACATTTGGTGGCGGTTTTTAAACTACTATTTCCCATGAAATCTAGATTTGAAAGTGAAGAAGGGCAAAATAAGACCTCGCATAGGTTTTATCTATTATTTTGGCAATATTTACAGCTTTCGAGCAAATTTCTATAAAATAACAGGTAAGCAATGAACGGGAGCAGACTGGAAGTAATGAACCATGTTGAAAAATATGTAGTAAAGAAACTGCCCAAGTTTCTCCGGCCCATCGACCAAAACTGGCAACCAGCTGATTTCCTACCTGATGCCAGGGACATTTCCTTTTTTGACGAGGTCCGCAACCTGCAGGAACGAGCAAAGGAACTGGCCTATGATTTTTGGGCGGTGCTCATTGGTGACACCATCACTGAGGAAGCCCTGCCAACTTATGAGTCCTGGTTAGCAGGGATGGAAGGAGTTAATCAGCAAGAACGGAGTGGATGGACCCAGTGGATACGCGGCTGGACGGCAGAGGAAAATCGTCACGGCGATTTGTTAAACAAGTATCTTTATTTGTCGGGCAGGGTGGATATGAAACAGATGGAGATCAGCACCCAGTATTTATTGAATGATGGATTTGATATTGGTACCGCGGCGGACCCCTATCGCAATTTTATCTATACCAGTTTTCAGGAGCAGGCTACACTTATCAGTCATATGAGGGTGGGCGCTATTGCCAAAAAACAGGACAATCCTGAATTGGCCAAGATTTGTGCAAAGATCGCCGCTGACGAAGGGCGGCACGCACATGCTTACCAGTCATTTGTAACTAAAATAATGGAGGTGGATCCTAATGAGATGATGCTGGCTTTTTCGGATATGATGCGAAAAAAAATAGTCATGCCTGCTCACTACCTGCGTGAATTGGGGGGAGAGCTTGGCGCAACTTTTACCCATTTTTCTGATGCCGCTCAGCGCATAGGTGTCTACACAGCAAATGATTATGTAGATATTTTGGAATCCCTGTTGAAGATATGGAGCATAGATCATGTGCCTGACCTCAACGAAGCTGGAGAAAAAGCAAGGGACTACCTAATGAAATTACCGGACCGCTTACGCAGGGTCTCTGAACGACTCAAGATTCCCGAGCATCAATATGAATTCAGCTGGATAGGGATTTAATCAATTACGAAGGACGAGGGTTTTAGGGACGAGGGTTTAGTGATAATTCCGGGTCAGGTGGCCCAGGTCTTTCCACCTACTGATTCTAGAGGCACACACCCTTGATAGCCTCCTGGTATTTCGTCGAATTGAAGCTCCTGAGTGGCGCCAATTTCGGAGGTAAAGAACCCCAATAGCGTCAGTTCCTTGATCATTAGAAAGAAGTGTTTAGGGCTTTCCGGCGATGCCTGAAACTGTTGTTTCGCAAGTAATGCTTGTTCAGAGAGCACTTGATCTTGATCGGTCTCAGATCCATCTACAAAGCTCTTATGTAAAACTGCCTGACTTTGCGCTTCCAGGGCCGCCAATCCTGACCGGAACTGCTCCTGGTCTTCAGGGAGGTAATATTCTGACAACATTTCATCAATGAATTGAGGCACCCCGACTTCCACTGCTCCCGGCGTACTTTTGGAGGGAATTATACGAGCTGAGATTGCAGTAGCCAGAGCTGCTTCCTCTGCAGTTAGAAATTGGGGTTGCCAATCTGGTTTGGCATTTGCAGAACACCCATTCAGTACGCCTGCCAGCGCCGACCCTGAAACAGCCATGCCCAATAGACAGCTGGCTTGCTTAATTGCCTTACGGCGATCCATTATTTTCTTATGTTCCATTTCAGATATTTCAATTACAGATTTTGTTTTTTCATTTGATCAACCGCGTAGTTACAGGCCCTGGCAGTTAGGGCCATATAGGTTAGCGAGGGGTTCTGCCAGGAACTGGAAGCCATACAAGACCCATCGGTTACAAATACATTGGGTACTTCGTGTAATTGATTCCAACGGTTTAGGACTGATGATTTTGGATCTTTACCCATGCGGGCGGTACCCATTTCGTGGATGCCTAAGCCAGGAGGTGTTTGATCGTCGTAGGTCTGAACATTTTTAAAACCGGCAGCCCTCTAACATTTCTGCGCTGGAACTCATCATTTCCGGGCGCATGGCCAGTTCGTTCTCGCGGAATTTCATGTCTATGGATAAAATGGGCTGACCCCATTTATCAGTATTTTCATGATCTAAATACACTTTATTGTCATGATTTGGCAAACATTCGCCAAATGCATTAAAATTGAAATTCCAGGGGCCTGGCGTTACCAGACTTTGCTTGAAGTCCTCACCAAAAGCAAAAGCGGCCTCTTCCCCGGATCGCCAAAAACCTTCACGACTTCCTCCGCCATAATTACTAAAGCCACGAAGATAGTCTTTTCGGGTTGTCTTCTTGTCTATGTTTTGAAACCTGGGGACAATCACTCCTGTTGGTCGCCGACCCTTATAATATTGGTCAGCAAACCCATCATAAATTCCATTGGCACCAATCCTGAAATGATGGTCCATCAAGTTATGGCCTAATTCCCCGCTGCTATTGCCCAGCCCGTTGGGGAAGGCATCAGATACTGAATTCATCAATATTGATGTTGTTCCCAAAGTTGAAGCACAGCAGAAAATGATCTTAGCATAGTACTCTATGGTTTCATTGCTTTCCGCATCCACGATGCGAACGCCGGTGGCCTTCTTTTTGTCCTTATCATAAATTATGGAATGGACGATGGAATGAGGCCTTAGAGTCATATTGCCTGTGGCTTCCGCTACTGGTAATGTAACTGCATTGCTGCTAAAGTAAGCTCCATACGGACAACCTCGACGGCACAGATTACGAGCCATGCACTTACTCCGCCCGCCCACGGATTGAGTGATGTTTGAGGTTCTTCCCAGGGTAAGTATTCGGTCTGAATAATTCTCGGCAATTTTCTGCTCTAAATGCTGTTCAATACAGTTCATCTCCCAAGGAGGAAGAAATTTTCCATCTGGAAGTTGCTTCAATCCATCCTTACGACCACTTACTCCGATATATGATTCCACATAGTCATACCAGGGCTCCAGATCATGGTAACGAAGGGGCCAGTCCACGCCAATTCCCTCCCGTGCATTAGCTTCCAGGTCAATATCGCTTAACCGAAATGACCAGCGGGCCCAGGTTAGTGAGCGCCCCCCTACATGATAGCCCCGCGTCCAGGTAAAAGGTTTCACCTGGTTGTAAGGATGTTCGCTGTCCTTCACGAAAAAATGCTTGGTAGACTGTAGTACCGCGTATTCCGTTTGACTTTGGACAGGATAGTCTTCTTTTATTTCTCGGGGCGTAAGGCGGTCACCGTACTTGATTTCCCAGGGCTTTAAATTCATAGTGGGATAATCTTCGAGGTGCTTGACCATGCGGCCTCTTTCCAATACCAGTGTTTTCAGGCCTTTTTCACACAGTTCTTTAGCTGCCCATCCCCCGCTGATTCCGGTGCCGATGACAATGGCATCATAGGTATTTTGATCAGCAGCTTTCAGGTTTAGATTCATAATTAGATTTTAGTTAATTCGAGCAAGCTCACTATAAATAGTCAGAACTCCAGGGTTCTCCACACAGTAAAACTTTACATGGTTGCTGCAGTTTTTCTGCAGCCCTGGTAAAATCGGCAGGATCAGCAGTATTGAAAGTAAACATATCATAATGGCAGGGAATCACCAAACCAGCGCCAATGGCTTGCGCTAATAGCGGCGCTTCTTCATGGTCCAGGTTGCCAGCCACCCGGCGCTCCGGTTTATTGCCATTGATGGGTAGAATGGCCACATCAACTTCAAAGGGCCTAAGCAGGTCTTCCATGCCTTCATACCAAAGTGTATCCCCGCTGTGATAGATCTTCCAGGGACCGAATACAACTATATATCCCATGAACAGGCTTCTGCCAAACTGGTCTATTTCAAGTTTGTTGTGCGCTGCTGGGATGCCGTAGAAAGTGAAATTTTTGATGGTGATTGACTCTCCAACATTCAACCCCACGGGGAATTCGGCCTTACAATGCAGCCGTTCACACACAATTTCCCGGTTGGCTTCAGGAATGATCAATTGCATATTGGGGTTTGCTGAAATTAACGGCCCCAGGGTTTCGGCATCCAGGTGATCGGTATGATTGTGGCTTGAGGTGGCTACGTCAATGAAATCCAACCTGGAAGGGTCTATTACCCGGGCTGTCATGCGCACATGAGGTTTATCCGTTTTCGCGTATTTTTCAGTTAGCGAATCGGAAAGATATGGGTCTAAAAGTAAATGCTGA
>QIEB01000434.1 GCA_003229495.1 Flammeovirgaceae bacterium | reverse complement strand
TTCTTCCCCGGACGCGACTGAATATTTTATATGATTACCAGGAACAGGTTAATAATACAAAATCAAACCAGTATGATTATGTCATCGCGGACACGGTACTATCTGCAAACCCACGAATAAACCCCGCCTACAGTTTCAGGAATCAAAGATTTAAGCTTGATCTAGGCCATCGTTTTGAGAATAAAATAAAACTGGATGGTGGTGCAAAATTTGTTACCAGGGATCGCACTTTCCAGGCCGTCGAAAAACAAAAAGAAACCAGCCTGTGGGCGGCCATAGGCAATAATATCAGTGCTTCTTTACATGGCCGGCTAAAAGTTGAGGCCAGTGATCGCACGGTAGACGATTACCAGCAAATCACAGTACTGACACCGCCGGAGAATACCTTAACCCGAAAATATAATATGGCTGATCGCAAAGGTAATAAAGCAGCTATTAATCTCACTTATTCCGGAATCGAGAGCCTTGTAATAGGCTTGCAAGCGGATACGGCAGTCTATGATTACACTGATTCCGAGATCGGTCTGACCGACCTCAGCGAAGCAGGCATCGGTCTTGATGTGCAGTACATGATAAATAAATCTATATCAGTGACGGTTTATGTCCAAAACACCAGTTATCAATCGGAACAGGCAAGTAGCCAGGCTGTTAGTACACCCGACTGGACTGGCATTAATGACACCAATGTAATTACTGCCGGTCTTGGTAGTAATTACCAGGTCATTGAGGAAGTATTGTTAATCGGCCTGAACTACGTGCATGCGGAGTCAACGGGCAAGTATGAAATTGAAAACCAGGCCGCCTTCCCGGATTTAACCACCGTCCGTGACGCGGTAAAAATTTATGCAGATTATAATCTGAGCGAGCAAATGATTGTGAACGTGAGTTATTTGTATGAGCAGTACAAAGAGGAAAACTGGCAGGTTGATAACGTCGCAATCAATACCAATCCCAATGTGCTTACCCTGGGCGAAATTTCACCCTCCTACAAAATTGGCGTAATCTGGGCCAGTCTGAAATACCGGTTTTAGTTAGTTTGCGATAGTCACCCCGGGACTAAAATACCTTAAGGTTATGATCAAAAAGGTCAGTGTAATTCCCAGCACTGTCCCACAAATTTGGTTATTCCACCTTCACCGTCATTCCTTCTCCACCATCGTCTTTCCTGTGGAAACAGGAATCCAGGGCTTGATCTTTCAGTCATGCCAAACATGCTAAAAGACCTTGGATTTATAGATTCCCGCCCCCACCCCAAGAGTACTTTGCCACCTGGTTCACTGTAGAATCTTCTAACGAAGCTTCATTCGGCACTTACTCGCTTTCAGCTCACATCGCGGCGCGCGGGAATGACGAAATGGAGTGCGGTAATGACAGAGATGAAGGTAATAGCATCGTCAGTGCTGGTTAGTCATCACAGGATATAAAAATCCCTCTCCCTTTAATTATTTGGGAGAGGGCGGAGGAGCATGAACACAAAATATTACTGCTGGCTGGCGTAATAGTGAACCAGGTTATCAATCGCAGCATCACCTTCCTTTTTTTTCATTTTCTTGAATTTTTTGGCCATTTTCTCGCCCATTTCACGTTTACCACTGGCATAGTTGCCGAGGGTGTATTTCAAATAACCGCTGGGTTGACCCGCGAGAATTCCGGCATCATCATCAGCAGAGGCACCGCCGTCCGTGTGGCACTTGTCACAGTATTTCCGGTGCACTTTTTTGCCGGCCTTGGCCTTGCCAGCATCAAAGTCCTGCTTGAAGGGTTTGAATTTCTGTTTGCCATAATATTCAGCCAGGGCTACCTTGTCTGCATCAGACAATTTTTTGACCACATCTTTCATGGTTTTTTTCTTGTTTTTCAGTTTTTCGACCGGCCGGGTGTTTTTCGCATAGTCTTGCATTGATTCCATAAAGTACTCGGTAGACATACCTGCAATACTGGGACTGTTGATTATTTTAGAATTGCCATTTTCTCCGTGGCAGTCTGCACAAACTTTTACCAGCTTGTTAATATCAGCGGCATAAACCAGGTTACCGCTAAATACCAGCAGAGAGAACGCAATTAACGAAGCAACAACTGACCTGTAATTTTGACGTCGATTCATAGTAACCTCCTCATCAATAAATAGAACTAACGAAATTTCAGGGGTTAAGATTTTCTTTCTTCTTTCTCTATTTCTTTTTCTTCATTTCTTTCTTCTTTCTCTTCATTTTCCGCTACCTCTTCTTCATCCGGTAATTCGTGGGCACCCTGATGACAATCAATGCAAGTCTTGCCTTCCTTGACAGAACTCATGTGTTTTTTGCGTGCGCTCTTGTCCTGTTCTTCCAGATCCATATATTCGAAATTATGACAATTACGACATTCCCGGGAATCGGTTTCCTTCATTACCTTCCAGACACGTTGGGCCATCTCCAGGCGATTGGCTTCAAATTTCTCCGGCGTATCTATGGTGCCCACTATCTTGTGATACAGCTCATTGGTGGCTTGAATTTTTCGTGCCATTTTATGTCCCCAGGACTTGGGTACGTGACAATCACTACAGATGGCCCGGACACCCGTACGGTTGGAATAGTGTATGGTTTCCTTATACTCCTGGTACACGTTGTTTTTCATTTCGTGACAGGAAATACAGAAGGCTTCGGTATTGGTGGCTTCAACGATGGTATTAAAACCACCCCAGAATATGATGCCGGCAAAAAAACCAAAAAATAAAACAGCCCCCACAGAATAACGGGCAGTCGGTGTACAAAGATAATCCCAGACTTTTTTGATCATGGTGTCCAACCTTCCTTATTCTTGGTTATTTGGAGACTGACCATCGGCTCCATTATACATAGAGACGACAGTTTGAAAATGATCTGGGTCAGAAAAAAAAGAATTAAATCGAATTCAGCCAGATATAACAGGTTATTGTGTGCGGGGGTGTGTGATTACTGGGGAGCATCTGGACAGGGACTGAAGATGCGCAGTATTTACCCGGACAATCCTGAAGCAACACTACTTAAAAAAAGCGCCCCGGGTAGGAGCGCTTTTTCCAGGCCGTATTTTCACTGACCATACACAACCTTAGTATTTGTTAATACTGATTAGTCGTATGCTAGATGCCCATTAAATCCAGTGTCCAGCTACTCCCTTCACAATCAGCTGTTGAATGTTTATGGTGTATTAACGTCTCGATTTCATGCAGGCGTTTTTTAGGCACGTCCACCATGATCAGGATTTCACCATGGCTCAATTCGGCCCTGAATTCGGCCAGGCTGTGTTCTGGTATGTTCATGGCGTAAAAGGCGCCAATGGAATAGGTAACAACTATCAGCACCAACGTCACAGTGGCCCAGATCCAGGCCCCCATAATCAGCGCAATTATTAAACCCACCAGGGCTATGGCAAAAATCAGCAAATCCCCATTCCAGAAAAAACGCGCCAGACGAGCACGTAAATCATGTTGTTGATTAAGGCTGGCCCGGGGCAAATCTCCAAGGCTCAGGCCCTCCCTCGCCAGGGCGTGCATGAATCTTTTGGGAATATTTGCTGTGCTCAGGGTAGATACCGCGGCCTGGGCCTCGGCTATTGAAGGAAAAAGAAAATACAATCGTCTCATCATGATGCACTTCCTTGATAGGGACATAATACACCTTCTTAAGTCTGTCAGGAGATATTTTAATGTCATTACCCGTCCAAAATTGGCCCGGAAAATGCCGCGTGATTGAAATACAACCATATATCAGACGGGATAGACTTGAGTAAAAGGGTCTATAGTTGCGAACGCTTTAGCATGCATCTTTTTCTATGGGAATCACCTCGTTTATTCGTTAACCCGGAGGGTCAATCAATGGACAAATCAATGCCAACAAATTCCATTAAAGGTGCATTACTCTATACCAACAATCCACCATTTCATTACGTCAGT
>QIEB01000500.1 GCA_003229495.1 Flammeovirgaceae bacterium | reverse complement strand
CAAGAGTAGCCGTAAGCCTTTGGTTAATTTTATTGTACTCATCAAACCTATGCTTTTCTTGTTCCAATTCGCTGACCAAGGTCTCAAATGCTACCGGATCGTGGCCAATTTTAGACTTGGCTGCTTTTAAGACAAAATCCGGTAGTCCAATTTGCCCGGCAATTTCCAAAGCAAACGAGCTACCCGGTCGACCGATATCCAGTAGGTATTGTGGAGCTAATTTCTTCAGATCAAATCTCATGGCTGCATTTACTACGTACTTGGCTTCCTCGGCATACTTCTTTAAATTTCCATAGTGAGTAGTAACCAGACCTCTGGCCTCTTTTACTACCAGCCCGATAAGAATGGATTCCGCTATGGCACCTCCGAATTGGGGCTCAGTCCCCGTTCCAAACTCATCGATCAAAAACAGTGAACTTTCA
Organism: Flammeovirgaceae bacterium; assembly: GCA_003229495.1. Taxonomy (GTDB): domain Bacteria; phylum Bacteroidota; class Bacteroidia; order Cytophagales; family Cyclobacteriaceae; genus SZUA-3. The sequence goes on along the minus strand of QIEB01000500.1, from coordinate 1,924 downwards.
TCACAATGCCTGAGGAAATACTTCATATTCTGAAGATGACTACTGTATGTACTCAAATCACTTTCTATGGACTGTTCATCACCAATGTCAATGAATAACTTATTAAAGCACCCCATGGAAGATTCTTCGGCGACCGGAACCAACATCCCGGATTGTAACATTAGTTGAAGCAAGCCCACTGTTTTTAAACAAACTGATTTGCCACCTGCATTAGGTCCGGATATTACTATCACCCTTTGTCCCTCATTTATAACAATATTTAACGGCACTACCGGGAGGTCCAATTTCCTATTGGAGGTTACCAATATTGGATGACGGGCTTTTTTCAATACTATTTCACTCGAATCAATAAAATGGGGCTTACAGGCATCTAGTTGATTGGCTACCCTGGCCTTTGCCCTGGTGAAATCCAAATCGGCAAGGAACCCCTCCGCCTTCAACAGTTGGTGCTTTCTGGTTGCAACTTTCAAAGTCAAGGAGGTTAGGATCGATATGACCTCCCGGTTTTCGGCGAATTGGAGTTCACGAATCTCATTGTTCTGATTGAAAACTTCCATAGGCTCTAGAAAAACGGTCTTTCCTGTAGTTGACTCGTCAACAATCAAGCCTTTTATACGGCGTTTATGTTCCGCATACAGTGGCACTACCAGCCGTCCATCACGAATCGTAAGGCCGCTGTCCTTTTCGGTATACCCCTTTTCAGTTACCTGCTTTAAGATAGTTTCAAGCTCTTTTCTAGCTTTGCCCTGCTTATTTCGTATCTCCTGCCTTATCTTTTTTAACTTATCACTTGCAGTGTTTTTTATCTCTCCTTTATTATCAAAGGTTTGGTGTAAACTATTTAATAATTCATCCTGAATCTCAATGTGGCTTGAAGCTTCTTTCCATGAAGGATATTCCTGTTCATATTTTGTGAAATACTTTACGCAAAACTTGGATAGTTCAAGGTTTAACGTCAACTGAAACAATGTTTCCCGGGACATGTAATAGCCAATCACCTGGCATTTTCCCAGCTCTGATGCTAAATCAAATCCCTGAATCTCAGCAAAGGGATCACCTGATAACATTTGCTTCACCTGCTCCTGTGTGGAGTCTAATAGCTTGTTTATGGTGTTATAGTCCCCAAGGACGCCCATCTGTTTAACTTTAGCCCTCCCCAAGTCACTGCTACAATGAGATAAAATCAAGATCTTGATTTTATCAAATCCCAGTTTGGATTCAATTTGATGAGGATAAAGTTGCATGATCGAATTATTGACCTGTATTTAACATTTTCTCCCTTAAGCTAAGGCTGTCAATCACAGCTTCGTATATTTCACTAAGCTGATCAACCTCCTGCAAGTAGAAGTGGTAACTCTGAATGAATTGTTCAGAATCGATATCATGCTTTTGGTAAAGTTCCTTCTCCATATCTAAAAAAATTAGCTTTAGAGAGTCCTTGTCTATTTTAATCGTCTGCAAGGTACCTTCAATTAGATGTGAGTCGATCAAGAAAGCTACCATTTGCTCTTTAGTCAAGAGATCCAATGGTTTGTCCTCCACTTCAGAAGAACATGCGAGGGCAATCAGTAGAATTAAAAAATACTTTTTCACGGTGAAAATTACTTAAATATGTTCTAATTTTAAACTTTAGACCAATTCTGAATGAAGGAACTGCTTAATAAACTAAGGAGATATGAGATAGAGATAAGGAAGGTCATCACCTCACAAATGCAGGGTAATTTTCACTCGATTTTCAAAGGTTCCGGCATTGAATTTGATGATGTCAGGGCCTATCAATACGGGGATGATACCCGCACAATTGATTGGAATGTAACCGCTAAAGGACATGGTACTTTCGTAAAAACTTTCAAAGAAGAAAAAGAGCAGACCGTTTTCTTTATATTGGACCTAAGCGCCAGTCAGGAAATTGGTGCGAAGGGTA
>QIEB01000374.1 GCA_003229495.1 Flammeovirgaceae bacterium | reverse complement strand
ATAGCTACACTAATGGAGGATAGAAGCACCAATAATGACAGTGATATGACTTTGAATATTTTCATTTTACCTAAGTAATATTACCTGTAACGCTCATGGTATGGCTGCACATTTTTCGTTAACATACCTATTTTCACTCCCTCGAAATACCTCACTTCAATGTTTCTTTGGTCTCCCCACAGGTCAGCATGTCACTTCCAAAATATGGGTTCTTAATCTTCTTACCAGGACTTAACCAATAAGCGCCTTCACCATCTCTAGCCATTGGGCAGAACTGGTAGTATATAGTTTCTCCTTGGGTTCCAAACATTTTAACTGCGCTGTACAGGACATCATTGAAGTCCGCATAGGCCAACCGCTGTTGCTCGATATCATTGTATGCTTTGATTTGCCCTAACGACTTTTCTAGTTCTTTCAGGTTGGCCATCCAGTGATTGTGCATTTCGCCTTTTAATACATTCATATTCACTTTTTTAAGTGAAGCCTCAACCGCAGGTACCGCTTTTTTTGCCATCGCCACATCAGTAGCCAAAAACGCATCTTGTAAATCCAATTGCGCTTTGTAAACGGCTGTCAGCTGTTTTTGGAAACCCTCATCTACTGACATATCCATTTTTATGGCACTTTTAGGGGTGCTTTCTTCATTGTCTTTATCTTTAGGAGCCGGCTGGATATTATCATCTCCCATATCCATATTACCATGGCCTCCCATTGACACCTTCCCACCCTCGGGATTCATCATACTCTTCTCACCCTTTAACTGCGCTGCTGCATCGATTTTAAATACGCCGTTACTGGCTACCATTTCTCCTTCTATTAGACCTGCATTTACTATATAGTAGTTACCCGCATCGGCGCCCAAATCGATTTCCCGGTACTGGAACATATTACTATGATCACCGGTCATCACGTAAACTATGGCTTTTTTGCCTGTCCACAACACCGCCGACTGAGGTACCACTAATTGGTCTCCACTTCCAGGCAGCATGGTTTTTAGCAACCCGGCAGCAAGCATCTGGGGTTTGAGAAGATCCTTAGGATTATTGATTTCGGCTCTGACACCAGCAACCCTGGTCATCTGGTTTAACACCGGATCAATAAAAGTGACCCTGGCTTCAAACTTCACCCCTGGAATTGATTTTATAGTGAAGCTGATCTTGTCCTTGAGTTTAATCCAGGGCAGATCACTTTCATAAGCATCGAACATAACCCATACCCGGCTGAGGTTTATAACTTCAAAAAGCGGATCTCCTTCTTTAACATAATCCCCTAAGGCAACGTTGCGTACGGTAACCGTGCCGCTAATTGGTGAAAGCACATCAAAGTAAAATTTCACTTCCCCAGCTTGTTCTATTCCAGTTATCTGAGCCTCGGTAAGGTCCCATAGCTTTAATTTTTGCCTTGCCGCCTTATAGTAGTTTGGGTTACTATCCTTGAACTTGTAAGCCTCAAAAAGCTCCTTTTGAGCGGTGATGAGTTCCGGAGCATATATTTTCGACAATACCTGGCCTTTTCTTACCTTTTGGCCGGTGAAATTGACAAATAGTTTTTCAATCCTTCCAGGAAAACGGGCGGTCAATTGAGAGATCCGTCTCTCATCTGCGGTAACCTTCCCAGGCAAATATACTTCCTTATAAGGCGCCTTTTTCTCAATGGTAGTCATTGAGACCTCGGCAATTTTCATAGCTGCATTGGAAAGCTTTACCGTGTATTGCCCTTCCTCACCATCCTCATTTCCCTCATCAGTTTCTACAGGTACAAGTTCCATACCGCAAATAGGACATTGTCCCGGGCCATCTTCCCTGATCTGCGGGTGCATAGCACAGGTCCATACTTCACTTGCTGTATGATCTTCTTCAGTATGGTTAACAGGAAGGGTTTCAGAAGACTTTCCACTTCCTCCAAAAATCAACCAACCCATTAGCAGACCCACTACCAATATTCCAATATTGGTGTAGGAGATTTTACTTTTGATATTATCTAATATTTTCATTTTTAAAAGTTTTTTCCAGTTAAATAATTGATCAGGGCGACAGCGGTGTTCTGATCTACCCTGGCTTTTTCAAGTTCCAGTTCATACCTCAACAGCTGCCTATCCATGCGCAGCATTTCCTCGAAATCAGTACTTGCAGAGGTATACTCAATTAATAAAATATCCAGGGCACGACTAGCAACTAAATCCAATTCTAAATACAAATCCGTACGTCTTTCTGCATCCAGATAATCCCTCCAGGCCTGCTCTAGTTCGGTGGTCAGCCGATTGACCTGATTTTCTTTTTCCACTGATTTTGAGTTTTTCAACAATTCCTTTTCATTGACCATAGCTCGATATTTTTTTCGAAAAAGAGGAAGG
>QIEB01000570.1 GCA_003229495.1 Flammeovirgaceae bacterium | reverse complement strand
CATAGTTGCGGAAAATATGTTCAAGAGCATTACGAATCTCCAGGTTGTACCGGTAGTTCATATCATACATAATGTCACGGCCTTCCAACCCTGCCTGTACCAGATAATATGTAAGAATCCTCTGATGTGCCGTCAACTGCTCCCATCCTGGAATTATGTAACGATTGATTTGAACATCTGCAAACTGTTCAGTTTTCCACTTAAAATTTGTGGTGTCTGGGACCAGTATTATTCCCTGAGGTTCTACTGGAGGTGTTGCGCATTTGGAAAGTATTGCAAACAAGACCATGCCGGTAAACAATAATTTCTTCATAGGAATTTGGTTGTTTTTTGTTAACATTTTTATTCCCAAAATAAAAAAAGGCGAGTTTATCTCGCCTTTGGGTTGTTTAGAGATCAATCACCCTGGTGATTGTCCCCTACTAAACCAGGGGGTGGAATTTCGTAGCGTTCCCTCTACTGAAATCCAATAATAAGTTAAGAAACTTGGAGCAAATTAACAACACGGATGTGCTAATAAATTTTATTTTCCAGAGATTAAAAAAATTAACAATCCCCTAAGTCGGTATTCTGACAATTAGGGTGTCAATATTCCAATCAGCTCTTCATTTCGCTGACCTCCTTCATCAATTAATCCAAAACTTCCACTCTTATAGTTCCAATTGGCGTATCCAATGCCCTGCTCGTCGAAAAGCTGGATCATATCTTTGTACCAGTTAAGACGGTCTGATTCAGGAGGGCCCTTAATAATTCCAAATTCACCGCAGTACAAGGGAAAACCAAGAGTTTTTGCTTTTTCAATTGGTTGGCGCCACATACCAAGTATCACTTCTTTGGTAAATTCACGGTCAATCCATTTCTCGGCAACAGGTTTCAATTCCTCAGGCAAATTATCATATTCTTCCCTGGTTAATATATTTCCCGGATAGTGGACTGGACCCTTATAGTCTTTTAACCCTGTCCAACTGGCATGAAAGTGTGTCAATAAAAATGGTTCATAGAAATGGAAACTCAGTAAAATGTTCGGATCATGTTCAGGAATCTTCAGATCATCAAAAGTGTGCACGGATTGCCAACGATTTGAGCCGATGACAATGGTGCGCTCTGGTTCCAAGGCTCGAATGGCTTCCACAGCATTGGCCAGCAAATTGTTCCATGCCTCCGGATCATCCGCCACAGCTTCATTCATTAACTCGTAGGCTAGTTTGCCATTGGGAAACTGATTTAAGGCTGCTGAAAGGTCACGCCAAAAGTCGTAAAATTTATTCTGCTCCGCTACATCAGTCCAAAGGGGTTTTTCCGGGTGGTTAAAGTGATGGGAACGCAATATATGTAAATCAATAATCACCCTCAGGTCACTTTCTATACTCCAGTTGATGCACTTTTCCATCAACTCAAATGCCTCTTGATGTCTGACACCATCCTCATCCCACATCTGCTCTTCGTCAATAGGTAATCGGATATGATCAAATCCCATCTTTTTCAGTGAAGAACAATTCACGATCCGTGCCTCTTCGTTGACTTTGAGAGAGCCAGTGGGCGATGTTGGTACCTCTTTTTACCTCAAATCTTTCAACAGATGACGGAGGACTCTGCTGACAAGCAATAAGCAGGGATATTCCAATGTATTGCAGCAACTTTTTCATAGTTTATATAGTATCAATGATGATGAATGTTGAATGTATAAGTTATTGAATTATGAATAACGGCTACAATATATGTCAACAAAATTCTTTTAACTGTGTCCACCTCCTTCAGTAGCCGCAGATATAATTAGGCTTCGAGGATACTATTTTAGTTTAGCCAGATTTTCAGAAAAGTTTATTATATTGATAACCAATACATTATAAATCAACTTAAAACAATCAACATGAAAAATCTTATCCCAACCCTGTTATTTATGATATTTAGTTTATCCATGACGGCACAAAACGTAACAGTGGTGTTCTCACAAAACAAATGCAAGATGAACAAAATCTCTGATCTAAGAAAAATGATGGAAGAGAATGGGGCTGTTATCTTGAATGATCTGGTTGAAAAGGAAAAACTGATCGATTGGGGGGTCTTGACCCATGCCTGGGGCGACGTGTACAATTGGAACGTATACTACGTTGCTGAAAGCCATACTAAGTTTTTGGAAGCCTGGGATGAGTTCGTGAAGCGGGCAATGGAAAATGACCCGGAATTCATGAATAAGTATGGCGAAATTTGCTGGGAGCATAAAGATTCCATCTATACCCAGATAATGGGCTATCAGCAGTCGCAAGCTGGTTCCGACTAGTGACAAGTATTGAAATAATTAAAGGACTTCGGCAAAAACCTAAAGGAGTATATAGATGGAATTGATAGGATATTCGAAAACTTAATCAAGATGCTGCAATATCTTGTCATCATAAGGCTTAACAGAAGAAGCAAAGTGGGCCAAAAGCTTACCTTCTTCGTCAATTAAGAATTTATTGAAATTCCAGGATATTTTGTAGTTATTTTCCCCATTCAATTCCCTACTAGTCAACCACTTGTATATGGGATGCTTACTGGCACCTTTAACCTTAATCTTCGTGGTCATGGGAAAGGTAACCCCATAATTCTTTTTACAAAAAAGGGCAATTTCCGACTCGGATCCGGATTCCTGAAACAAGAATTGATTACAGGGAAACCCTACAATCACCAATTGGGTTTGGTATTGTTCATAAAGTTGCTGTAACGCCTCATATTGTTTGGTGTAACCACATCTGGAGGCCACATTGACCAGGAGTATTTTTTTGCCCCGAAAGGAAGAAAAGTCAATTACCTCTTCACTGTTCAGGGCCTTAATCTTAAAATCATAGATGGAGCCACCTACAAAGTGACCGAAAAGGGTAGAAATCAAAAATAACATAATGTTCATGGTGAATATAAGATACAAGTTTAACTTCAGCTCAATTATTTACCTCTTAAGGTATCAGAAATTGTGCCACAACCAAATCTTGAACGACGTTTAGGGCTTACCGGTCTTGCTGCCACAGGTATCTGCTCCATGTTAGGGGCATCGGTCTATATCATCCCCTTTATGATCCAGCGAAATGTTGCCGGGATCGGACCTTTTGTAATCCCTGCGTTTATTTTTGCGGCGATCCCAGCGGTGCTTGCAGCGATAGCCTACGCTTCGTTGGCAACCGCTATGCCGGTGGCGGGTGGCAGTTATATTTATGCCAGTCGTGGATTAAATCCTTATTTGGGGTTTATTGCCAGTTTTTCGCAGTGGTTTGGATTGTCCATTGCCATTGGTGTGATTGCCTATGTAATTGTACCATTCTTCAGAGACGCTGCAAATGCCCTGCAGTGGTTTGAGCTAGGCAGAATACTGGACCATGGACCAGTACGGGTTACCATTGCCCTGGTGCTGCTGTGGTCTTTTGTGGGAATAAATTATCGGGGTCTTGGGGCATACCAAAAGACTTTGATACCATTGATGATTTTCATGTTTCTTTTGGGTACCCTGGTGATAATAGTAGGGTTTACCCATGACCGATCAGAATTTTTATCAGCTTTGACGTCGTCCGCCTCCACACTATCTGCTGCTTCCGACCCGGCATGGAATATGAAGACATTTCTTTCCGCATCAGCGGTATTATTTGCCAGTTTCATTGGTTTTGACTCCATCGCCCAGGCTGGCAGTGAGGCCCGGAACCCATCCAGGAATTTACCTGCGGCCATAGGTATTACCATTTTTACCGTGGGAATCTTCTATTTTCTTTTCACTTCTGCGGTTTACCACACTGTTCCCTGGCAATATGTAGCGGAACAAGCATTACTTGGAGATATTACCGCCCCTGGGCTATTAAGTCCGGT
>QIEB01000272.1 GCA_003229495.1 Flammeovirgaceae bacterium | reverse complement strand
GTGCCAAATGTCATGACCATAAATTCGATCCTTTGACACAAAAGGAATACTATCAATTCACCGCTTTTTTCAACAACATCAAAGAGCTGGGCATGACTGGGGACGACGGGAACTTTGGGCCAATGCTGCCATTAATGGATGGCGAGACCGAACGCATTCTGGCACAATTGGAAAAACAAATCCAACAGACCAACCGGAAAATGGATTCTGTATCAAACCAACTACAAAAGGAGGTGCCTGGGCAGAGGGAATTTACTCAAGCTAAACCAAAATACCGCTTAGGATACTATCCTTTGGAAACTATGCGGAAACAACGCAGGTCGGATCTGGATGATCCTGAGGAACAAAAAGGACCCTTGAAAAGTATGGTAGTGGACAATAATCGGTATGCTGTAACACCGGGCGTTCCGGAGTTGGTACCAGGTAAAGTTGGCAAGGGACTAAAGTTCAGGGGAGAGTATGATGAATTGTATTTATCCAATATTCCCAACTTCGAGTGGATCGAGGGCTTTTCCGGAGGAATGTGGTTCAATACCACCGGAAAAGAGAAAGATAAGACCCAAACTCTTATGGGGACTTCTGGTCAGAAAAATAACTTCTGGCGGGGATGGGACCTATATCTGGACCAGTCAAACCGATTGAGCTTCAGGTTTATCAATTCCTTGCCCCACAACTATATTCAAGTGACCACGCTGGATTCCCTGATGATCAATCAATGGATCCATGTATTTTTCACCTACGATGGGTCGGGAAAGGCTGATGGTATAAAATTATATGTGAATGGAATCGAGGCCCCGATTAATGTTGGATATGATCAACTTTATAAATCCGCTAAGACCATTGATTATGGCGCTCATCTACCGACTGATCGAGCTGTTCAAGTAGCCAAGAGTTACCGCTCTTTCACCGGTGAGAACGGGGTGTTCAAAGGTGTAATTGACGAAATAGAGCTCTATGGCGCTAACCTGACGGCGCTGGAAGTGACTTCGGTGTATAACCACGGAGCAGGCGCTGATCGCATTAGTGCTTCGGACTTGCACTCCTTAGGCACGGCTCATTGGATATACCATCAGCCGCTGATGCACTCATACCGTCAGGCGTTAAAAGAGCTTCGTGATGAATGGTTGAAAACCATGGAACCGGTACAGGAGGTAATGGTAATGGAGGAGATGGCGCAACCCCGTGTCACCTATGCCTATGATCGGGGTGCCTACGATAATCCCATGTATGAAGTAACAGCAGGGACACCGAAAATATTGGGAGATTTTCCCGAAGACTTGCCAAGAAACCGATTGGGCCTGGCACAGTGGTTGTTCCGCAAGGAAAACCCCCTGACTGCCCGGGTAACAGTAAATCGATATTGGCAGATGATGTTCGGAAACGGATTGGTAAAAACTCCACAGGATTTTGGCGTCCAGGGGGCGCTGCCCACACATCCCAAGCTTCTGGACTGGCTGGCAGTATATTTTCAAGCACAGAACTGGGATGTAAAAGCACTGTTGAAGGTCATGGTGATGTCTCATACCTATAGACAATCCAGTGAAATGGAAGAGTTACAGTGGGAGCAAGATCCTGAAAATGTGTTTTTGGCCCGTGGAGTAAGCTATCGCTTACCAGCTGAGATGATCAGGGATAATGCCTTAGCTGCCAGCGGCTTACTTGTACATCAACTGGGTGGTAAAAGTGTACGGCCATATCAACCGGAAGGGCTATGGATCGATAAAGGGACTTTTTCCCATATGCTGCTGCGTTATAAAGTCACACCGGGCGACTCATTGTATCGGAGAAGTTTATACACGTTCATTAAACGTACTTCCCCACACCCTGCTATGACCGCCTTTGATGCACCCAATCGTGATGTTTGTACCATAAAACGAGAAAGAACAAACACCCCATTGCAGGCTCTGGTGTTAATGAATGATCCTGAGTTTGTAGAATGCTCCCGGGTACTGGCTCAAAGGATTCAGCGCGAATCCCCTGATACACTACCAGATCAAATTACCTATGCGTTTAGATTGGTGACAGGACGAAGACCAAAAAAGGAGGAGATTGAAGTATTTGGAGACTTATATCATAGTCAACTTGCACGATTCGAACAGCACCCAAAAGACATCAATGACCTTTTGGCAGTAGGAGATTATCCTATGGACACGGACCTCAATAGGCTAAAGACCGCCGCATTGACAGTGGTAGCTAGTACTATGATCAATCACGACGAAGCTTATATGAAAAGGTGATTATAATTATGAACTATAAGTTATAAATTATGAATTGTGACCACCAAAACAGAGATTATACCCGGCGGGATTTTCTTACCCGTACCTCTTTGGGCCTGGGGGCGCTATCGTTGGGAT
>QIEB01000121.1 GCA_003229495.1 Flammeovirgaceae bacterium | reverse complement strand
ACTACACCTGTCCCCATAGCTGCCGCCCCGGCAACCATAGCTTTTACCATTTTTCTTCTACTATTTTTTTTCATACCATTAAAATTTTATTTCGTGTATAATTACCAGGTTCTGTTTTTTAACAATTCCTGAATTTGTTCTTTTGGAACCGGTAGCTCATCCTGATGGTCCCTTAACCACTGAGAAAAATCCTTTTCTATCTCATCACTCCATCGAGAATCAATCTGGCCCGGCGAATATTTTCCTTCCTTTAACCGCTGGATACCAAATTGGTCCCGCAGTATCACAATTTCAGCTGTGGTTACTACTTTGGATGCCAAATGTGCCGGAATAAAAATTACACCTTCCGCTTTGGCCAACACTATGTCGCCAGGGAGGACAGTAGCTGCACCCATACGAATGGGCACATTCAGTCCAGCCAGCATCACCTCTTTCAGAAAAGAGGGGTGCCAATCCCGCACAAAAGCATTAAATCCGTCAATTTTCAATAATCCGTCCATGTCCCTGGAAGCGGCATTAAATACTACACCATTTCCTGACTTGGCAAAAATAGCATTACCCAGGTTATCCCCTATCATAGTGCCATCTTCAATTTTTCCAAATGCATCAGCCACATAAACATCTCCGGTCGATAACATATCTATGGGCCAACTATTGGGGCTGCCTATCCTTCCATCGTCCTTACCTTTTGCCTTGATAGCATCGCTGACATCTGGTCTATTTGGCATATACAAAGCAGTCAACGCCCGACCCACGATGGGCTGGTCTGCATAAAGCATTTTCCATCCACCCTCGAACTGATTGTGATAGCCTTCACCGCGTAATACTCCCCAGGCTTCTTCAATAGAGACTTTTTCCATTCGCTCCAAAATATCATCAGGAACTTTCGGCCGGCCATCAGGAAATCGCTCTCCCTCCCATTGTGATGTATAGAACACCATTAAGTCTCTGGATATGGTTTGACCATAAACGGGTATTGTTAAAACCAGAGCCAGAATTACTATTAATAATTTATTTGAATTTATCATTTGTTTTATTTCTAAGATTCATGTTCAACTACAACGGATACTTCCTGTTCGTCTTCCGGTGGCCGCTCACCCCACCAGGTGGCCAGTGAAGAACCGGATATATTCATCCAGGGTCCAAATACCGCCGGGGCCAGACCTATGGTGGCTACTTTACCCATTTCCAGAGCAATTCCGGAAGCCAATCCTCCATTTTGCATCCCCACTTCCAGGGCTATGGTCCGGCAATCTCTTTCAGGCAGTTTTAGCCATCTACAGCCCCAGTAGCCAAGAAAATAGCCCAACCCGTTGTGGATGATAGCTGCTGCCACTAAAGCTACTCCAATGACCAGTAAACTATCTCTTCCAGCAGCAGTAATTATGGTTATAATAATTGCAATCCCAGCCATGGATACGATAGGCATGGCCCTGTCCAACCAGGGGGCTTTTCCATGAAATAGCCGGTTAAATATCAATCCACCCACGATGGGTAAAATAACAATCTTGGTAATGCTCCACATCATACCCCAAAAATCAATGGGCACAAACTGGCCGGCAAATAACTCCATTAATAACGGAGTAGTGAGCGGAGCCAACAGGGTAGAAACCGCTGTAAGCGTTACCGATAATGCCAGGTTGGCTTTGGCCAGGTAGGTCATTACATTCGACGCCAACCCACTTGGAGATGAACCGATTAGTATAACACCTGCTGCAATTTCCGGTGGAAACCCAAACAACGTGGCTAAGGTGAAGCCAACCACAGGCATGATAGAGTACTGGCACAAGAGTCCAACCAACACTCCTTTCGGCATTTTTATTACACCCGCGAAATCACTCAGGCTCATAGTGGTCCCCATGCCAAACATTATGATCTGTAACAGTGGAACAATCAATAGTTTTAATTCGAAATCACCCTGTTTTACAAAAAACCCGGGGTAAAACATGGCCGCCGAAACCGACGCAAAGATCAATACGGTAAAGGATAGTCCTTTTAACAGGCTGCTCCCTCTAAATCCCAGGGATAACAAAAGGAAAAAAAGAATAACAAAGGGACCTAGCAGATGTTCGTGCCCCAGGATCCATAGGACCGCCACTGATATAAAGCAAGCCAGCGCTCCCCAAAGAACATACCTAAAAAGTGACTTCATATATTTATTTATTCCAAACCGGACTACTTATTGCATTTAAATCATACACCACTTTCCCGTCTCGCACTGTCAACTCACACTCCAATTTTTTGTTACCGTTCATTCTTTTTTTATTAACATCCAAAAATCCAAACTCCCCATCGCGCACCGTGAACAGGGCTATATCCGCTACTGCCCCCTCAGACAAATGGCCCAAATCCTCTCGATTGATCACC
>QIEB01000492.1 GCA_003229495.1 Flammeovirgaceae bacterium | reverse complement strand
CGAATCCAAAATTGAGTGAGGGAGGTAACCTTTTAAGGAAACGGGCCCGCAATTCAAATGAGGTCATATCATAGCTCTCCACATTTTCGTCCGGGGTAGTATTCCCGATTCCCCAGAAGCTATTGGGAAAGATGCGGTATTTCAGTACTGTGTCCAGGAAGTAATCACCTCTGTCAAGATAGATTTGCGGCTTCGCCTCGAACATGAACTGCTTCTTGGTGGTGAATATGGCACTTACAAACATATTGGACAACCGGGAATTATAGATATTGGTTTTTTTCAACAAAAACATCTGGGCTCCCGCGCCAAAGCCAAAGCCAGTCTCTGGTGTTGAAAAAACGATCGGTAAGGCAATGATTTTTAAGTTCTTACCTTCCCCCAAAGTATCTGATTGATAAATTGCACCTTCATCTTGTTGGGCAAGAAGACTAAAAGTCAGGCCCCAGGAAAATAACAGTAGAAATAAGATTTTTTTCACTAAAAGAAAAATTCGTCCAGAATTACATTGAAGCCAAATGAGAACAACAGATTGCCGGTGTATATATTTACTTTGTTACCTGCCTTTCCTGGTTCAATTTCGCGATCAGCATTAGCCCATACGCTAGTAAGCCCTAATCCCAGGTCAAAAGCAATACGGTCATGAAGTACATAGGAATATCCAAGCAGAACAAACAACCCAAAACCGCCGCCTTTTAGAGTTTCTTGTGAAGGTGACCCTCCTGCTAGAACTATGGTTTTTTCCCTGAATCTGGCATACCCAGGAGCTATTGAAAAAAATATAGAACCTTGGGTATTTTTGGAAAGGTAATAAGACAAAAGTGGAGCTATCAAAAGTGTTTCTGATTCCAGGTCAACAAATTGCCTGCTATTGTCTCGCTGCATTTTGAGAATTCCACCCAGCAACCACCGGTCCTTGAAAAATTTTCCGGTGGAAAAGTTAAACGAGTATTGATTAGTGAAAGCCCTTCTGGAAGCTGTGTCGAGTTTGGTATTCCCCGAACTGATGCCGCCTGACAACCCGGTGAGCCAGCGGCCCTTGCGAAATGGAGTGGTTACGCTGTCCTCACTAATGTCCTGGGAGAATGCGGGTAAGGTAGTAATAAGGATTGCCAAGAAAAGCAATTTTCTTATTATCAGGGCCCAATAGTGCATGAAACCAGCGAGATGCATCGGACAATATACCTACAACCCCCGAATTAACCAATACGTTAGGGTTTATGGAGGGTGTAAGTTGACGGGACCGGGGTGGCCAACATCACAATTCCGATGATCAATTCAAACTTAATTATAATGAAAAAATTACCTTTGACCATCGGGGCTTCATTTTTAATAATAACCCTAACCATGGCTCAGAATATTTCATCCGACTTCCCATATGAATCGAAATACCTTAATGTGCTTGATTCAAGAATGCACTACATAGATGAATACCGCGATACCACCGATCCAGATCAATTGACATTTCTCTTCCTCCATGGCAATCCCACATCAAGTTACCTATGGAGAAATATAATCCCTTATGTTAAAGATCATGGTAGAGCGGTAGCGCCAGATTTAATCGGTATGGGAAAATCTGATAAGCCGGACATTGATTACAGCTTTCATGACCATATCCAATATCTGGAAAAATTTATTCAGCAACTTGAGCTGGAGAATATTGTATTGGTAGTACACGACTGGGGATCGGCATTAGGTTTTAATTATGCATCGCTTCATGAAAATAATATCAAAGGCATTGTGTTTATGGAAGCACTAACCAAACCAATGAGGTGGAAAGACACCGGTCTTATGGCCAAATTCATTTTTAAAAGGTTTAGGGATGATAAAAAAGGGCATAAAATGATTGCTGAAAAGAATATGTTTATTAAGCTTATTCTTTTCAAAGTAGGTGTCAAACGAAAACTCACCAAAGAAGAGAAAGCATATTATGCTGCTTCTTACCCTACTATAGAGAGTAGAAAGCCAATAGAAGTTTGGCCCAAAGAGATACCGATTGATGGTTTTCCCGAAGAGAACCACGCCATAGTCTCACGGTACGCAAAATGGCTGCAAGAGACAAACATTCCTATGCTGTTACTACATGCTAAACCGGGAATGATCATTAAGAAGAAAGATGTGAACCGGTTAGCACAGGAAATCCAGGATATAACTACAGTCTATATAGGAAAAGGTAAGCACTATATTCAGGAGGACCAACCCCACAATATTGGGCAGGCTATTAGCAAATGGGTGACGACATCTATTGAAATAAATGAAAATTCTAAATAGGCCCGAGCGCACACTCCAAACTCGCCCTCACACTCACACTTAATTTGTACCCAGGGCCGGAATCGAACCTACTCCGCAACAATTACTCTAAATTAGTAGG
>QIEB01000581.1 GCA_003229495.1 Flammeovirgaceae bacterium | reverse complement strand
AACCGGTTTTTTTCTTCATTGGAAGACAGGTATTGTACCAATTTTGAAACCAGTTCATCAAAAAGTTCAAAGCTTTGATTCCTTGAATAATCCTGCATTCGCCATTGCCACATGCCTTCACCAACCATCACCGCAGTTTTTCGATTCCCATCATCAGTTACCACCATCAACGGATTATTTGTAGACAGATTCCCGATTTTTTGGAACAGTAATATCTCAGCTCCTCCCCCAACTTCGTAGTTAGCAAAGGGTACGGATACCGGGTTAAAGTAGGCAATAGCCTCTTGTAGTGCCGGTGTAAGTTGAAATTTCGAAAAGGCAGAGTTAAATCTTGGAGTAACCAGATCCCTTTGAAAATTAATGGTCTTTATTGAAATAAATTCATTTTCTGAGTTTACCCGATTGAGATTACTTTTGCTTCCAACAATGGTCCACAAGGGGAGTCCCGCCTTTAAATGATTGGACATTGTCGGAATTCTCCGGAGTTCCTGTTGACTAATTTGATGCAGTATGATAAGATCGTAGGATTCGGATTCTGGGTTTGAAATTCCCGGGATATAAAGATCAAGTTGATAGTTTTCATTTTTTTCAACCGCGTTCTTAATGGCCTTGATATCAGGATGTGGGTTTTTTGATGCCAACAAAATTTTTCTCTTTCCCTCTATAATCTCTATATAAGCATGCCGGATATTATTTTTGAGGCTGAATTCATCATCAACGGCTAAAATTGTTACCGTAAAATCTTTGAGACCTTTATTGGTTGCTTCCAGTTTGAAATCCGTTTCCAATAGCTGTGGAGGGCTTTTCAATTTAAGCGTTTTGCTTTGAAGTATTCTACCTCCGTCCGAAACATTGATCACCATATTTTGGTCATTAAAGCCATCATTAAGTATTTCAGCCCGAATAATAAAGCGGCTACCCTGATAAGCTATCTTATTATAGTGAATAGCTTTCAGTCTGATATCTTGCTGTGGGATGGTGTCTCCCATGCCCATACTGTATACGGGGAACTTAAAAGGCGTAAAAACCGGAGACAATCCCTGGTTGTGGATCCCATCGCTGAATAGTACCACACCCGAAATATTTTTACCTTCGTAGTCCATTTGAATGCCCTTTAGCAGGTCGTTCAGCGGAGTACTTGGATGGTCAAAACTAATTGAATCAATGGTATTCGATTCAACTGTTTGGTCAAGGGTCCTGTATTCCACTTCATAACCACTTGTTCTCAGAGTTTGCCCCAGCGTTTTGATCCGATTAATTTGATCGGAAAGAAATTTCTTAGGAAGTACTTCAGAAATAGACACGGAATTGTCTAAAGCAAGCACATAATAAGGCTTTTCAATCCTGTTATTAAACTGTTTTACAATGGGCCCTACCAGTAAAAAGCACAGGAAACTAATAAGTAAAAATCTAAATGTTATTAAAACATAATGAGTGGTGGAACTCCAGGGGCCAGGCTTTCGATATAGGAAATAAGTCAAAACTGCACCTACTGCCAAACAAATTAGAATTAACCACGGTGAGTTTTCAAAAATTAACAATGATCTTTTCATGCACCAAATAACAGGTAGTTAGAAAACGAGGTTCGGAGAGAAATAGTTTTTGCTATTTTCTTCAGGGCTTATGTAAGCAAGCCTCCATCAACCTGAAGCACCTGGCCGGAGATATATTCAGATAGATAAGACGCTAGAAAAACCGCACAGTGAGCTACATCTTCGGGTCTACCCCCACGTTTTAAAGGTATAGCATCCCTCCATCCTTGTACGGTTTTCTCATCCAGCTGATCTGTCATTTCTGTTTCGATAAAACCAGGTGCAATGGCGTTACAGCGGATATTTCGAGAACCCAATTCAAGTGCAACCGATTTGGTGAAACCAATGATACCTGCTTTGGATGCTGCATAGTTGGCTTGCCCGGCATTTCCTTTTATACCAACCACTGAGGTGATATTAATGATCGACCCACTTCTTTGTTTCATAAATGTCCGGGTAACTGCCTTAACAGTGTTGAATACTGATTTTAGATTCGTGCCAATAACATCATCCCAGTGTTCCTCTGACATGCGCATAAGTAAATTATCTCTGGTTATCCCGGCATTATTCACCAGGATGTCCAGGCCATCAAAATCAGATACCACCTGACTGATAAGATTTTCTGCAGCTTCATATTTAGAGGCGTCTGATCGATATCCAACGGCTTTCGTTCCAAGCTCCTCGATTTCCTTGACCAGAGCTTCCCCCTTTTCAACACTGGACAAATAGGTGAAGGCCACCTTTGCCCCCTGGGAGGCAAATTCCTTGGCTATAGCTCTTCCGATACCCTTTGAAGCCCCTGTTACCAGGGCGATTTTACCATCAAGTAGTTTCATCG
>QIEB01000516.1 GCA_003229495.1 Flammeovirgaceae bacterium | reverse complement strand
GGAGATCATCGGTCTCCCCTAAATACATTACTGTATAAGTCTTATCAGAGTGATCAGGGAAGTGCCCAGTAGCTCCAATAATTCCATGACTGTCGTATGTTCGGGGGCCACCTATAGGTGGCTCTCCCGGGAAAAGTTTTTCAGGTTTAGATATCTTATATGGACCTATGTTCTGTAAAATAAGATAATCTGAAATATCCTGTGAGAAACCTATGGTGGGAATAACAAAAAGTATTATTAATAAAGGTAGTAATATCCTGTTTCTCATTTTATTTTTCCTCCTTACTGTCCAGAATATTGTGTTTCTACAATTTCTTTGATTAATTCTGTTGTCCGCCAGTTACCATCACAACCCTGATCTATATTGCACCCCTCTATGTTATTCATTAACAACTCTATTTCATTTTTATTACCACAAGGATAAGCATCATAAGAAACAACGTTCCCAATATTCTTCCCCAATATTTCCCACCTAATTCCATGTCCAAGAAGCCTAAACAGTAGGACGCACTATTTAACTGGAGTTTGCTCACGAATCCTTTTGACTGCATCCTCAACTTGCTTTTGTTTTTCCTCATAGGGAGTGGCAAAATGAATATCTATCCTATTAGCTAATAGAGACGCAGCAAAGTCCTTAGCATTGGGGTTCAACGTCGACTCCAAGGCAAAAATATCATTCATCTTTTGAATCGTATCGAGAGAAAGGATAGTACGAACAGCTAACGCAACACGATCTCGAAACCATTTTTGGTCACTGGCAATGGCTTCTGCGTAAAGGAGAGGCGCTACTGCTTCACCGAAGTGATCTTGAAGAAGCTGAATCGCTGGGATCATAATATCATGGTTTCTCTCCTCATTTGAGCTAGTTGGATCGAAATTAAAAGCAAGACATTTTATCAATAGCATTGCAGCGTCTAGACGTTTAGTTTTAGCAGCTTGATACATCACGTCGAGTGCCTCTTGGTTAACCACGGCAGGGGCATTGGGGACTATTTCCTGCAGATGCTCAACCTTTAGATTGTCATCGGTCGCATTCTCAACTGCCTGCACTATAGGTGATAGCATCATCACAACTATAATACCCACAACGGTTATAAGTATTCCTCTGTGCCTTTTCATTTTCATAAACCTCCTTCCAAATTTGCATAAAATATCATCCTACTATCTATCACGATTTATCTATTAATTATGGGGCATCAGCATTGTCATTTGCTGATATCGAGTTATTATTATCCCAGAAGCCTACAGAGTCATTTTGATCACCGTCCCCGTTTGTATCTACTCCAAGCATTGCCTCAGTAACATTATCATTCATGTCACCATCACCATTGACATCTATTCCCCATAATATTTCCGTAACTTGCTGCTTAATGAAGCGGAACTCCACGCGCCAAAGCAGAGGATCTGAAATGACAAACCAGGTATTACTAATTTGAAGTCTTGCAAATTCTTGAAACCACAAACGGCTCCTATATGTATCTCCCACATTACCACCTTGAAATTGAAATGAACGTGTCGGGGTATCAATACTTGTTAAAGTTCCCGAATCATTATAAGGATCATTGTCTTCATCTCCAGTACCTGCATCATCGTTACCAATCTCCGGGTCTGCCGGAAAATTATCAGTGTTGTCAACACATCCTAAAGTTAAAGCTGGGTTATTGGCAGTTGTTTCTGTCCTGATTGCAATTCTCCTTGACATATCCCACTTCCTATTGGCACCGCCTGAAAGAGCTGCGCCACATGAATTAGTTCCTCCGGGGGGATTAACCGTATTGGCACTTTCGAGGGCAGGCTGGTCTACATCCGTTATTATCTCAGCAGGACTTATTACTGCCGTGCTGTTAAATGTCGCACTAATAGAAGTTCCACCCCTCAAACCAGTCGCCGTAGTCACTGGAATTAAAACAGGAGCCACCACGCCACCTGATAAGCTTGCCCAAATACTCCATACTCTTAGCTCCTTAACTACTTCATCAGCTACTTTAATTTTAACAATATACTTCGCAGTTGTATTCTTCGGAACGGTAGCTTTCAGTGGATTGTTTGGGTCTTCTGTCGCTCCTTCCCAATCAATCTGGTCTCTAATTTCCTGAGTGTTCGGATTCACGATTGCGGATAGAATTACCTCATCGTTAACCTCACCCTTAGGGGTAACAAAGTGGATTATGTCCTGATTACCGACAACATTTGTTATTTTGGTAGCTCCCTCTGCAGTAACTGATTCCACCTTAATAATTGTTAACGGAACTCTCTCCCCCCTTATCTCAACATCACTCCCTCTGTTGAGCACGACTTCTGCCTCATATCTTTTGGTAATATCAAAATGCGAGCCGGCTACTGCAATTGCTGTGCCTTCTCCTTTCGTATTAT
>QIEB01000171.1 GCA_003229495.1 Flammeovirgaceae bacterium | reverse complement strand
TCCAGTTCCACCTTGTCGGAGTCACTAATGCTTCCATAAATTTCAGGACTTAAGGTTAAAAGAGCTTCTCTAATGGAAGTACCTGAAACCCCGAAGGGTTTGTAGTAGCCCCGTATGAATAAATGCCTCATCACGATGTAAAGTCGTTCAATTGCAGACCGACTTTCCTGGGCTCTGGTTCTTTTCACCTGTATGGAGGACATTTATTTTTTATTGTTACGGAGATCGTTTAATTTGGTGATAAATATAGGCGTTATAGCAAAGAGATTATGAATATAAAGGGAAAAATACTGGAATTGAAAGACACCGTGCAAGTAACAGATACCTTCAAGAAAAGGGAATTTATAGTGGAATACGCTGACAATCCCCAGTATCCTGAATTTATCAAATTCGAATTAATCCAGGATAAGTGCGACTTAATTAATGACCTAAAAGTTGACCAGGAAGTAGACGTACATTTTAACCTGCGAGGAAGGAAATGGACAGACCCTCAGGGAGAGGTCAAGTACTTCAACAGTCTGCAGGCCTGGAGGATCGATCCCATGGTTTCAGGTCCGTCACCAGAAACAACAGACCCGGGAAGCACCCAGGAACCTGCATGGTTAAGTGCAGATGATAATTCTGATGATGACCTGCCATTTTAGGAAATAGAATTATTATTAAATTTTCATAATCTTGATATTTCGGAAATAAACCGGAGCTCCGGCATGCTTGCCTTGGAATCCAATTTTTCCTTTGGTGGGCAGTGTGGCTGGGGCTTTTGATAGCCAGGAGGGGGCTTCACTGCCATCAGGATTAATCTTGGCATCTGTGAATTTTGTTAGATCGATCTGATTAACTTGCTCTCCATTGAGCAATACGTAGATCATATTATCGATACAGGTAATTGTATACCTGTTCCACTCACCAGGCTGCTTTACCACGGATTTTGTGGCTGGCTTTCTTCCAAAAATCGCTCCACACTGCCAACTTTTGGGACTGTTTGCCCATTTCTCGTTATGGTCATCAGCAATTTGCACTTCTATAGAATTAGGGATCCAATCATCAAGATTGGAGCAATAAACTACCACCCCGCTATTGGTCCCGTCATCGGTTTTAAACTCCAAATCCAGTACAAAATTATCATAGTCTTTATTAGTCCATAAGAATTTGTCTTCAGTGGCTGTGAATTCTCCGTTTTCGAATGACCAGATGCCGTCAGGATAGATGGCATTGGACAGCTCATTGTCGAACAAGCTGGCCCAGTGCTCGGTATCCGGATGATTTGTCAAGGGGTATTGATTGCTTTGGGCTACTGTACTAACGGATAGAAGAGATAATATATATATATATACTGTCGACCAATTTTTCATAGATTCCGGGTGCTTATTTACGCCTTTTATTGAATGTCTTTCTTTTTCCATTGCCATGGTGTGGATAATTGTTTCCCGATGATTTCCGCGGTGCATTAGGGTCCGGTCCTGATCCCAGGTGTTCGGGGAGCTGCCCTTTGCTGATGGTCCGCCCCACCAGTTTTTCGATATTCCTAAACTTATACCGGTCATCATCATTTATGAAGGTAAAGGCGATGCCGGTGGACTCGGCCCTGGCAGTCCGACCCACACGATGTACATAGTCTTCCGCATCTCTTGGCACATTATAATTGATGATCAATTCAATATCTTCAATATCGATTCCCCTGGCTACAATATCTGTGGCTACCAGTACCTGGGTTTTCTTATTACGAAAGCTTAAAAGTACATGCTCCCTTTCAGCCTGCTCGAGGTCTGAGTGTATACTCCTAACATTGAGTTCTATGCCTTTCAATGCCTGCTCAATTTCTTTTACGCTTTTCTTAGTAGAGCAAAAGACGATGGCGCTGGTAATATTTTTCGCCTTCAAGAGATGTTCAATTAATGGGACTTTCTGATGATTGAAAGTATAAAAGGCGGCCTGGAAAACTCCCTCCGCCGGCTTGGACATGGCGATATTGATTTGCTTGGGGTCTTTCAATATTTTCCCGGCCATAACCCTGATTTTAGGAGGCATGGTGGCCGAAAACAACAATGTTTGCCGTTTTTCCGGAAGATGGTTAGCGATCCGAATGATATCCTCAAAAAAACCCATATCCAGCATTCTGTCTGCTTCGTCCAGAATAAAATGTCGCAGCTGTGACAGGTCTACATACCCCAGATTCAAATGCTGAAGAAATTTTCCTGGGGTGGTAATTATAATATCCGCGCCTTTGGTTAGAGCTTCCTTCTCTCGTACAAAAGATGCCCCGTCACGTCCTCCGTATATTGCAATAGAACTAACTGCAGTGAAATAGGCAAATCCTTCCATTTGCTGATCGATTTGCTGCGCTAACTCCCTGGTTGGGGCAATGATCAGGGTGT
>QIEB01000667.1 GCA_003229495.1 Flammeovirgaceae bacterium | reverse complement strand
CCACTGCGTCCTCTTTGAGCGTGTCGGCCAGAGCAATCAGACCGTTCAATTTACCATTATTTGATATTCCGATCACCGTTTTACCCTCATTCTCTAATCTTTCAGCCTTTGATTGTCCTGCTCCAAGGCTAATTTTTTCTTCCTCTAAAAAGCGAAGGCTGCCCACCAATAGAGGCTCACCATTAAGCAACCCACGGACACCTTTGCCCGAAATTACCTGAAAATCCTTTACACCCTCCAGTTCCAAACCCTGCTCTTCTGCAAAGTCTACTATTGCTCTGGCCAGTGGGTGTTCGGAATACTTTTCAGCACATGCCGCTAATTGCAGAATTTTCATTGAATTGGGATTTAGGGTGGCTATATTATTTCCCCCGGCTTCCATACCCATATTTTCAATTGCCGTTACATCTACCACTTCCGGTTCCCCTTTGGTGATGGTTCCGGTTTTGTCGAAAACCACCTTTTTTACATCCTTGAATATCTGGAAGGCCTCACCACTTCGCATCAATATACCTTTCTGGGCGGCTATGCCGCCTCCACGGATCATGGCCAAGGGAGAAGCCATACCCAAAGCACATGGATAGCCCATCACCAATACTGCAAGGGCGGCAAATATGGCCCTGGTGAAATCAGCCTGACCAGTCACTAGCCATGCTCCCAGGATCCAGATAATAAAAGCTAATGCAGAAAAACTCACCACCACCGGAACATAAACTTTTAAAATTCTGTCCAGAAGTAGAAGAATACCCGGCTTCATCGCCCGTGCCTCTTCCACATAGCGGACCACTCGTTGGAGAAAACTCTCCTCTCCAATATGTGTGACCTTTACCAGTAGCGTTCCCGATCCATTTATTGAGCCACCGGTAACCTGGTCTCCAGTACTCTTTTCAACCGGGAATGATTCGCCTGTTACCAGGCTTTCGTTCACATCTGATGGTCCTTCCACCACCTTTCCATCCACTGGAATTTGTTCGCCGGGTCGTACTCTTACCATATCCTCGGTATGAACCTCTTCAATTGGAATCTCCTTCTCTTGCCCATTCCTTAGGACTCGTGCTACCGGTGGTTGGAGGTCCAACAGCTGGTATACGGCCTGGGAACTGCGGGTCCGTACCAGCAATGATGTAAAACCTGATAGAATATGGTAGGCAGTCACAAAAACCGCTACTCCGAAAAATTCTGAACTGGGGAAGTCCGGCCTGAAAAAACCCAGAAATCCACCGATCAATCCGGCAAAGGCTCCAAACTCCATCAAAACGTGTTGATTGAAAATCTTTCGACGCAAAGCCTGAAAGGCCATGATCAATATGTGCCAGCCGGTTCCAAAGACGGTGATAAGGGCTAAGCCCATCATAAGCCAGGGAAACCACGGCTGATGATTGTTGAACCACATACTCACCATGATGCCCAAGGCAATGGCAGTGAAACCCGCAGTTAATTTCAATCGGTTTCTCTCCTTACGAAGTTCAGCTTCCTGTTCTTCATGAGCGTGTACCTTTTTTGGATCACGTATCTTATAACCTAGTGCTCTGAGCGTGGTTTTGAATTCTGCGGGAGTGATTTTTCCAGGATCATATTCAATCAGGGCTTCTTCATGGGCAAGGCTGACGTGTACATCGCTCACTCCATCCATACGCATGCAGGCTTTATTGATAGTATCTGCACAAAAGGAGCAAGACATGCCGCCAATTTTAAGTTGTATTTTTTGGGTATCCACAATATTTCATTTTATTTTATCCCGGATCGTCAGCTGAAAACGGTTTTGCTGAATAGGTAATGTTACGGGCCTCAAACCCCGCTTCTTTCACTAACTTAAGCAAGGCTTCGTCTTTCGGTTTTTTTGAGGTAGGAACACTAAAGGTGACGTATCCTTCATTTATCTCAATGAACAGGTCCTTTGCCCCGTCAATTTTCTTAATCTTCTTTTCCAGCCCATAGGCACAAAACGGGCAGGCCAATCCATCAACCCACACTTTAATATATATGATGGAAGAGTCTTTCTGTGGTTCCGCCGCCTGGGCCGTAGCCTGAGATGACATAAGGAAAAGGATCATTCCCCCTAAAAACATCAGTAAAATCGTTAAATTTTTAGTTTTCATAATTTCTAAGTTTTTAAAAATGATATTCTAGGCTCACCAGGCCGTTTGTTTGCTTTTTATCTACGTATGCGGTATTGGAAATCCCGAATTGAATACCGGCTTTTAGCATAATGTTTCGATAACTAAATAAAAAGCCAGGTGCTATAGCCAATGTATTCCCGTCTGTGTTTGGAATTGGATCTCCATTTCTAGATTTTCCACTCCATTCCCCATTCAACTCTACCAGCAATACTAAATCGGGTTTTAGGTAACCGGATTTGATAGGGCGGATTCCTCCG
>QIEB01000298.1 GCA_003229495.1 Flammeovirgaceae bacterium | reverse complement strand
AGGAATTGGAAGGCCTGGCACTGGAATTCGAAGGTGTGAAAAAATGCTATGCCATGCAAGCTGGCAGGGAATTAAGGGTCATGGTAGATGCAGAAAACGTAACTGATCAACAGGCGGGAATGCTCAGTTACGAGATTAGTCAGAAGATTGAGAAAGACCTCCAATATCCCGGACAAATTAAGATAACTGTGATTCGTGAAATGCGGGCAGTTAACTACGCGAAATGAATTACCAATTCCCAGGGTCAAATTACCAGGGACGGGCACGAAAGTGAATTAAAATTAAGAAATCATCAATTATTAATTCTGTAAGGCAGCTGCCATAGTCTCCCCGATGTCAGCTGGGGACTCAACCACCAGCAGTCCGCAATCTTTCATGGTTTTCATTTTTGATGCTGCTGTATCATCAGCACCGCCAATAATAGCTCCGGCATGACCCATTCTTCGTCCAGGAGGAGCTGTTTGTCCGGCGATGAATCCTACCACTGGTTTTGTTCCGTTCTCTTTGATCCAGTAAGAAGCATCGGACTCCATGCTTCCCCCAATTTCTCCTATCAATATTATACCTTTAGTTTCCGGGTCCTCCATCAATAACTTGACCGCGTCCTTAGTGGTGGTGCCGATAACCGGGTCGCCACCAATTCCTATACAGGTCGATTGACCAAGACCAGCTTTGGTGATTTGATCCACAGCTTCATAAGTAAGAGTACCTGACCTTGAAACAATACCAACTGTTCCCTTTTTGTGAATAAAACCTGGCATTATTCCAACTTTGGCTTCGTCCGGGGTAATAATTCCCGGGCAATTTGGACCTACCAAAGTGACATCCCGGTGTTTGATATATTCCTTTGCCTTTATCATATCTCTGGTTGGTATGCCTTCGGTAATGGCAACAATCACTTTGATTCCGGCATCGGCAGCCTCCATGATAGCATCGCTGGCAAAAGCGGGGGGAACAAAGATGATAGATACGTCCGCACTTGTTTGTTCGACCGCTTCCGCTACAGTATTAAACACTGGCTTATCCAGATGTGACATGCCGCCCTTTCCCGGGGTAACTCCTCCAACTACATTGGTACCGTAGTCTATCATTTGCCGGGCATGAAAGGTCCCTTCCGAACCGGTGAAACCCTGGACAATTACTTTCGAATTTTTGTTTACAAGAACGCTCACTGTGATTTTGAATTTTCACAAAAATAGTACAAAAGGGGGCATAACCAAAGATATTGACAGTAAGCGTTTGGCATCTTTTACAAAATATCTCAGAAATAAGTCAAATGCTAAATTTTAATACATAGATATATTATGTATAATTGTCTTATGTATAAAAATGAATGGCTGAAAGGATCTCTTAGGACCATCCTGTTAAAATTAATGTCAGAACGTCCCAGAATGTATGGTTATGAAATCTCCCGTATGGTGGAGAAACGCTCGGGCAGCAATATTCGAATTACCGAAGGGGCATTGTATCCAGCACTGCATAGACTTGAATCACAGGGATACCTGATTGCTGAAAGGGTACAGATAGGTAAAAGGGCTCGTAAATATTACTCGTTAACTGCCAAAGGACAAACCGAAGCGCAAGAAAATATTGAACAGTATTTCAGTCATGTCCGTACCATGCTATTGTTACTTTCCGATAAGCAATCAGCTACACCATGACCCTAATCTTAAAATTTTCTCATCCTACCAATGCGTCTTTTCGTATATACTTATGTAAGCGTTAGTGAATAACTATTTACCCAGACGACTTAGACAGCAGTGAGGTCGTCGACAATTTCAGCTACCGAATTAGACCACTTCGGTAGCTGAAGTTTTTATATGAATAAATGGAACAACTAGCTGCCTATTGTGTGTTATAAGATTACGTTAAACAGTTTTGGTCATTACATCCATGAAAACAGGACATAGTTCAAAGGCTAATTATATAAGAATTCGATCCGGAAATCGCTCCTTAATGTCCTTTCTTAGAACCGGGAAAACCGAGGAAGGAATTGTAACGGTAGGCAAAGTTCTGGAGCATTTAAAGTATTTAATGGATCAGGGTAAAAGTCCTATTTCCAGATAACTTTAATTGCCAGTGTTAAGTTAAGTGTACTGTGTCGTATAAGTCGCAGTTATTTTTGTCCCAGGCGATGTAAGAAATATGTGCATAGCCATAGCTACGTAAGTATTTTTTAAAGAAGTATGGGGCAAAAAGAGCAAGACTTGGTTTGACTAAAGTATGCTTAACTTAACACTAGAGTAGCGCTATACGCATTAAGTACATGTCAGCAGTTATGTAGAGATACTGATTGTCATTACCAAATGCACAATTGGAGGTAGCCTGACCGGTGTGGATGGTACCCAGGTGATTTCCTTCGGGACTAAATATCCAAAC
>QIEB01000222.1 GCA_003229495.1 Flammeovirgaceae bacterium | reverse complement strand
GTAATGGTAATCACATCCTCAACCCGGAGGGTAAACTCACTGGGAGGTACCAGGCTGGTGCCTGTCATCAAGAAAACCCCTTGTGGAAAGGAGCATTCCATGAATAAATATTTAACCAATTCCTCATGCGTCCGCTTCATGCGATCAATCCCTACGCTGTCCTCAAACATAAGAGTTTCATTTCTGTGGATTTGAAGGTGAATTAGTGAATCCGGAGCGATTTGAGAATCTGTAAGGTAAAGACACGGACCCAAAGATGCACTTCGTTCATATACTTTAGCCTGTGGCAGGTATAGCGGGTTTTCACCTTCAATGCTTCTACTGCTCATATCATTCCCCACGGTATACCCTTGTATCACCCCCTCACTGTTTATAAATAGCGTCAGTTCAGGTTCAGGTACGTTCCAGGAAGAATCTTTTCGAATATGTACGAAATCACCGTGACCAACTGTTCTTTGGGCATTCGCCTTGAAAAACAGTTCCGGACGGGATGCGTCGTATACTTTATGGTAAAAATAATCTCCTCCTGACCCCTTTGCTTCCTCCATTCTGGCGTTTTTGCTTTTGAGATAAGTGACACCCGCTGCCCAAACTTCCTGAGTCCCCATAGGAGGGTCCAGGGGGAGGCTATCCAGGTCTTCCTGGATTTGTTTGGGCTCAAGCGTTGCTGCCAAATCCTTAATATGGCCATGCAGGTTTGGTCGATTCAACAAAGTGTCCCAATCGCTGACCTCTATGGTAAAGTATTGATCATCGACCAGAATAGTAGCTCGTTCCGCTTGCTTAAACAACTTCATAGTTTAAAAACCTCTGAATTTAGGAAATCGTAGTTAGATAGATCATAACAAGCCAAACAACTCAGGAAGCCATAGACTCAGACCCGGAATAAAGGTAATAATAAGCAATGCAATGATCATTGCGATGAACAAAGGAATCAGTGGTTTTATTACCTGAGTGATCTTCAAGTTAGCAATAGAACAACCTACAAATAGCACAGACCCCACCGGAGGTGTACAGAGACCAATGCATAAATTAAAAACCATAATAATCCCAAAGTGAACTTCACTAATACCCAGTTCTTGAACAATTGGAAGGAAGATTGGAGTAAATATTAAAACAGCAGGAGTAATGTCCATAAAAATACCCACAAATAGCAGGATCAAATTTATAAGTAATAGAATAACCACCGGATTATCACTAAATGACAACATCCAGGCACTTAGACTTTGGGGCAGATCTTCATAGGCCATAACCCAAGACATTCCTATACTACATGCCACCAGGAACAACACAATGCCCGAAGTTTTACAGGTGCTGATTAAAATTGGTAGCAAATCCTTAAAAGCTATCTCTTTATAAACCATCATTGACAGCACCAGAGCATAAACCACTGCCACCGCGGCGGCTTCTGTGGGTGTGAAAATTCCGGAAATTATACCACCAATTATTAATACTAACAGGAACAAGCTAGGTACTGCCTTGAAGAAGTATTTAACTGCCACTGTCGGTTTAATACGGTCTCCTACCGGATATTTTCTCTTTATCGCATAAATACCAGCGGTTACCATCAATAGCAGTCCTACCAAAATCCCCGGAAGATACCCTGCAAGAAATAGTGCTCCAATAGAAGCTCCCCCACTGGCAAGGGAATAGACTATTATTACATTGCTGGGTGGAATAATCAAACCAGTGGTACCTGAGGTAATATTTACCGCCGCACTGTACGCCTTATCGTATCCTTCGTCCTCCATTCGCTTGGTCATAAAAGACCCTATCGCTGACACCGCTGCTACCGCAGAGCCAGAAACAGCCCCAAACAACATACAAGCTATGATATTCACATATGCCAGACCTCCCGGGAGGGACCCAACCAGGGCTTTGGCAAAATCGATCAAACGGGTAGCTATGCCACCTCTGTTCATCAACTCTCCGGCAAGTATAAAAAACGGAATGGCCAAGAGGGCAAAACTGTCCAATCCTGTGGCCATTCTTTGCGCGAGGGTGGCCATGGCTATTTCTCCGGGCATGCTGACCAACAGGGTAAGACCAGCACTTGCACAAAGACTAAAAGCAATAGGGGCACCTATTACCAGCAATAAAGCAAAACTTAGAATCAAGACGGCTACTTCAATCCCCATTAACTTCGGATTTGATGGTTCTACCTATTATATCTTCAATTGCAAAATATGCTATCAATAGGCCGCTAAATGGAAGAATGCTATAAACAACACTTAAAGGGACTTGCAAGGCAGTAGATGTCTGCCCCAAACTCCAGATAGTATATACCAGTTTGCTTCCCCCAAAAACCATTATTGACAGGGAAGTAACCAACACTACAGCCTCGATAAATATGGCTAGATATTTTTGGGATCGGGGATTGCGTAACC
>QIEB01000431.1 GCA_003229495.1 Flammeovirgaceae bacterium | reverse complement strand
CTTTTCTGGTTCGCTCCCAGGTAGCTGCCCAAAGTTGATCAGGGTTTTGAGGGTTGATCAGGAGGTCCACCACCCCAGTGCTGTCATTGATGAACAACGTTTTATCCCAACTTTTTCCACCGTCTGTGGATTTATAAACACCCCTACCCTGGTTATGGGTATACAGGGCCCCCAGCGAAGCAACCCATACTATATCAGGGTCCTGTGGATGAACAATGATACGGCCGGTATGATGAATGTCGGATAACCCAAGGTATTGCCAGCTTTCTCCTTTATCAGTAGTTTTATAAACGCCAGATCCCGAGTAACTGCTGCGGCTGCTGTTTTTCTCCCCTGTTCCTACATACAATATGTTTTCATTGGAGGGCGCCAATGCAATATCACCCACTCCCAGTGCCCCTTGTTGGTCAAATACAGGATCAAAGGTAATTCCATTGTCCACCGTTCGGAAGACCCCGCCCGATGCAAACGCAACATAGTACTCGTGAACATTTTTTTGATTTACAGCCAGGTCAGATACCCTGCCGCCCTGTACTACCGGCCCAATTGATTTAACAGGATAGTCTTTAAATATTGAATTGAAAGCATGCTGTTGCCGTTGCTCATAACTGTTTACTATATCCTCTCCGGAGCTTGGTTTAGTTTGACCCAAGAGTGTTAAATTAAATATGACAAATAGAATGTTTATCAAGAAATATTTAGCCATGATTTAAATATTTGGCTTCAATTAAACACGGAAAGACCTATATCCTATCTCCCCGGCTTTTCCAATATAGCAGTACGTACAATGCAAGTGGGGTGGCCCAATTAGCTACCCGTTCCACAAATTCTAACCAAGGCTCAGCTGCCAGGGGTCTGGCCAGGGCAGTACAAAAAGCCCAGGTAAAGGCATAAATCAGCACATATCTGGAAGGTTTGACCAAAGTGCTAAATGCTACCAGCATATCCAATACTCCAATGGCAAACATGGTTTTAAGTGCTATGGGTCCCTGAATTCCTACCAACCCCAGATACGGCAACCAATGTTCATTCCCCATCAGCGCCCCCATGCCGTGTCCAAAAAAGGTCCCAAAAACAGAAATCCTTAAAATCCAAAGAGCCGTCTGCATCACCTCAATTCCAGTTCATCAAATTTTTCCAGGGTATCGGGGTTCACCACCTCCATGTTTATCTTTTTGCCATCTACATGAAAGAAAACCAGTGCATTCTGGGTGGTGAAGCCACTTACGAAAGGGGTCCAGGGTGTTTCATCCTGGGCATAATAGGGCGCACCCGCGGCGCCATTATTGATCTGATAAATAGTCCTGCTTAACTTCACTTTTTCCGGGGCATAGTCAGCTGGATAGATGGTAGTAGCTGGTCCAACTTCTGTTCGCGCGTAATTGTGCTCGTCACCGGTTAATATGGCAATTACTTTACTGCTCTTATTTACCAGTAAATCCAATAATTGATCTCTTCTTTCAATTATCCCTTTTTCTATGGGCCTACCGGCAACGTAGGGTCTCCAGGTATTGTCTCCGTTGTACCACATGTCATCAGATACGTGTCCTCCATTGGGGAAGAACGGAGTATGCTGTGTTATAAAGACGTGATCGATGTTTTCATCCTGCTCAAGCTCCTCCAAAGTACTTTCCAGCCATGCCAATTGATTGTCCATGATATAACCATGCAGGCCGCCACTGACATACTGTATGGTAGGTGAGGATGGGGCATACCAATAGTCTGAATTCAATACCACTACCCCAACATTATCATAGGTGTAGTAGAATACATTTTCAGAATAACTTGGAAAATCCACATTTGCGGGGTCAGGATCATAGCTGGCCCCATCTTCACTATCCGGACCATTGGTGGGATTTACAAAATTATCAGCAAATACCACTTCTGCAGATTCCGTTTCATAGGGAAACCGGTCTACGACTATAGAAACACGGTCCTTCCGACTGTAAAAACGCCGGTTTACCGCCTCATGGTTGCCCATGGCTACATAAACGGGAAAATAATGCGCAAATGGTTGAACAGCCCTTTTCCAATTGGCATATTGAACATGGGTGGCTTCAGTATTGGTTAAATACCCATTGATCAGGTCACCGGTAAACTGCATAAAGGCCACCTTTCGTGCGGTATTTAGGGCCATGATGCGTTTCATAATATAGAAGTTAGCTCCCCACAAATTACGCTCACCACCACCGTTACCACTTCTGGAATCGCTGGCGTAGGTAAAGGTAAATGGCTTACGGGCTCCGGGAACCGGGGATGTGCGAAAACTAAAGTCCAAACTAGTGGTACCAACCCTTACCTGATAGGAATACTCCGTATCTGGTGATAGTCCGTCCACCGGGACCTCATGTATAAGAGAGGCCCCTGACTCCAATACTATATCATCACCTA
>QIEB01000414.1 GCA_003229495.1 Flammeovirgaceae bacterium | reverse complement strand
CTGTCCCAATTCCATATTTATTGGCCCCGCTCCTATAAACAGTATTCTTGAGGGTAATTCGGGAAGGTTCCATAGGCTTTCATTGTCGTAATAATTTACCATTTCCACACCGGAAACTTTTAGTTTTCTGGGCTTTGATCCTGTGGCAATGGTGATTCTTTTACCATTGTAAGTCTGTCCGTTTACCTCTACTTTATTTTTACCGGCAAATTTGGCAGTACCAATTACCACATCCAGTCCATGATTTTGAAAAAATTCGACATTTTCATGAGCCCGGATCTTGGTCTGGGCCCTTTTTACATATTCCCAAACCTTCGGTAGTGAAACTTCACCTTCAACCTTCAACCCGAATTGTTTAGCCTCAGATGCATTTTTAATAATTTTACTGGCATGAATGAATGCCTTACTTGGTATACAACCACTATTCAGACACTCCCCACCGATAGACTGACTTGACTTATCAATTAAAAGTACTTTGAAACCCAATTCATGCAACCCCAGGGCCATACTTAGACCACCCGAGCCCGCACCAATTACTATCATGTCATATTTGCCAGACATATATATTCAGGTTTAACCTAAAGAATAATGATTTAGTTCTCCCGCAATCGATTTCTAATTACCGAAAAACTTTTTCGAATACTATTTTTCTCTGAATTACAGTTAATTATATCCCAATAACCAATTATTACTTGTATACGACCAATATGCTGTTTAGCGTTGGAATTTGACGGTGGTTTTTAAAACAGATAGTTGTAATTTGACTGCGAAATCAGGCATTAAAAAGTGAATAAATTCCATGTTTTAAACAGTCCGATATCTGCGATTTGGGTATGGTTTGCATTCTTTTTAATACATGGATGTGGGACTGTTGATTTACCACCTGCTGATCCCGATAATGGTGGTCTGATCCTTCCGGACTATTTCCAGGCATTGGTAGTTGTTGATAGTATAGAAGGTAACGCCCGTGAAATTACCGCTTCGAATCAGGGTGATCTGTATGTTAAAACCCAAAGGTCTCGCAAAGGAAACGTAGTGGGATTGAGAGACACTGATGGCGATGGTAAAGCGGACGTGGTTGAGTACTTTGCCGAAATTGAGTCTGATAGCAGAGGGGGTCTGCGGGCCGGTGTTGAAATTTATAACGGGTATCTGTATTTTAGTACCGAGTTGACTGTATATCGCATGAAATTATCGCCTGGCACTTTGGTCCCGGAAGCAGAAATGGAGGTAATAGTCCATGATGATCATGTACATGGGCGCCATGAGCATATTGCCAAGCCATTTTCCTTCGACAACAAAGGGAACATTTTTGTGCCTTTTGGTGCACCAGGTAATGCCTGCCAGCAACCTAAGCGTACTCCGGGAGCACCAGGGATGGACCCGTGCCCGCAACTTAAGGACCATGGTGGTATTTGGAAATT
The DNA here is from genome assembly GCA_003229495.1 of Flammeovirgaceae bacterium. Lineage (GTDB taxonomy): Bacteria > Bacteroidota > Bacteroidia > Cytophagales > Cyclobacteriaceae > SZUA-3. The sequence continues at coordinate 975 of QIEB01000414.1, read as the reverse complement.
CGATGCAGAAAAACTCAACCAAACCCAGAAAGACGGAGAAAAATATGCTACTGGAATAAGAAGCGTGGTAGCCATGGACTGGAATCCGGTTGACGAAGAACTATATGTGGTAATTCACGGAAGAGACGACCTGTTTAGACTTTTCCCCGAATTATACAGTTCATGGCAAAGCGCTCTATTACCCTCAGAAGAATTTGTAAAAGTCACCGAAGGATCAGACTTCGGATGGCCTTACTGCTATTATGACCAGATCACCGGTGAGAAAGTGCTGGCTCCGGAATATGGAGGTGATGGAGTAGCTGTTGGCCGGTGCAGTGAATATGATCTTCCACTGATCGGTTTCCCAGGTCACTGGGCGCCTAACGGTTTATTTTTTTATGATGGAGATCAGTTCCCGGAACGCTATAGACACGGGGCCTTCATTGCGTTTCACGGGTCAACTAACCGGGCGCCCTATCCGCAATCAGGTTATTTTATTGGTTTCGCTCCGTTTAAAGATGGAGTAGCCACCGGCGAATGGGAGGTGTTTGCAGATGGGTTCGCTCAGGTCGATCCTATTGTTACCGTTCATGACGCTGTCTATCGCCCTATGGGTATCGCCATGGGCCCGGATGGATCATTATACCTAAGCGAGACCAATAAAGGTAAAATATGGCGTATCATATTTACCGGTGACAAAGAGAAATTTGGGGCTGAGCAACTAGTGAAAATGGAGGAACGGAAAACTTTATCCCACATACGAGATCCACATGAAGTGGACGATAATATTCAGGAAGAGTTTACTGGTAAAGGCCAGGAAATATACAATTGGTATTGTGGTGCCTGTCACCAACGAGACGGTAAGGGCGCTAGCGGCCGATTCCCTCCTTTGGCAGGTGTTGACTTGGTTACAGGTGATAATAAAAGACTGATTGAAATCGTACTGGAAGGAATGGAAGGTCCCATAGAGGTTGAAGGAGAGAGTTATAATGGTGT
>QIEB01000398.1 GCA_003229495.1 Flammeovirgaceae bacterium | reverse complement strand
TTGTTTTTATCGCATTTTGATGTGCACGTTCAACTTGATGCCCAACAGGAATTGATAGATAAATATTTGGCCAAAGAAAAAGACGATAGATACCCTTCAAATGCTGTTTATGCTGCCATGATTGAAAATGTGGACAATAGTGTAGGACGGATAGAAGCTAAACTGAATGAATTGGGATTGTCAGAAAACACGGTGGTAATATTCTTTTCTGACAATGGAGGATTGGTAAGTCGATTTGACAAAGTCCCACTACATGCCAAGTCAAAGTTACATATTTACCAAAGTGATACCTTGCAATACATTGCATCTTCCAACGCACCTTTACGTGCTGAAAAGGGAACAGTTTATGAGGGTGGTATCAGGGAACCACTTATAGTAAAATGGCCGGGTAAAGTAGCCAGCGGAAGTTTGAACCATTCGGTAATTACCAGTGTGGATTTTTATCCTACGTTTCTTGAAATGGCAGATGTTGCACCTGATCCCAACCAAATTTTTGATGGGGAAAGCTTGGTGAACATCATAACAAATTCTACTGAAAATTATGATCGCCCAATATATTGGCATTATCCTGTATATCACCATGCGGTGCCAGCAAGTGTCATTAGGAAAGGCGACTATAAATTGATAGAAAATTTGGTTGATGGGTCAATAGAATTATATAATGTAGCAGATGACATTGAAGAAGCGCACAACCTGGCGGAATCCAGGCCTGATAGAACAGGTGAACTCTATGGGTTGTTGAAAGAATGGCAACAGGAAGTTCAAGCGGAATTTCCTGTTCCAAATCCTGATTTTGATCCTGAAAGAAGATATGAATGGGGCAGACACCCGGATAGAAAATGATTATTAATCTTCAATCCCACAATCATTCCCACCTTGGTGGTAAACTTCGGTGGGCACAGTAATCATTCAGAAATTCAGTCCTTCAATCATTCAGTCATTCTTTTCCAGAGGTGGCAGCTTAAAAACCTGCGGCTGAGGATCCAAAGGTTTCAAGTCCCGTCCTTCCAACCCGGGATGATCTGCCGGAATAAAAGTTGATCTGAACCCCCAATAAGTAAACGGCTTTTCTGGTCTCGGATCTCCGTTTGGAGATCGAATTTCACCTCGATATTGATTAAGGTACTCCCAGACAATTTCACCTTCAAAAAATCTGGCCTTGGGACCTTCATTGATAAACGTGTTGCCATTATTCATGCGATGAGCACCTGAAACAAAGCCCCCATAAAAAGAGAGCGTATCGGGAGCAAGGTATTTCCAGGCGGGATCTTGAGGGCCAAATGGTTGATCATCTTCTACGACATAATTTCCATTGTCATCTGTGGGCAGTGCTAGTTCAAACACCGCGGAATAATCCAGGCTATCAGGGATAAGCGGCACCTCGTTATTAAAAACGGTCAGATTACCGGCACCTGGTTGGCCATTTTCCACCCAGCGGACATCATGCTGATGGAAGAGTTTTTGATCCGTCGAATCTCCCTGATGGGAATTTTTAGGGTTGCCCCAGCGATACAAAAAGTCTCCTCCATGACCCCATTTACCTCCGGTGTGCCCAGCTGCCTCTTTGGTGGTAGTACTATGGTCAATGATGAATACTTCGCTTAGATTAGGGGAGCTGAAGACAATTTGATCCAACTCCGGGTTATAACTGATGGCATTCACGTGATATATATCGGAGCCAAGGTTATCAGCCGTTTGATTTCGCCAGGCCTGACCCTGCGCTTGTAATATGTCCATGCTGTCCTGGGTTATAGGTGGTGGCATGGGACGACCCATATTGATATCCAATAGTTCAGGGTGTTCAGCCGGGTTTCCGAAATTATCCATATCAACGTCGTGGTCCTGGACCATATGGTCCCACATATGCCACGACCATACAATTTCTCCTTTGCTTTTCCCCTGCGGTTTGATTTCAATTATTTTGTCAGGCCATATTCCTGCTTTGGGAATCATTCCTGATTTCCGGCCGGCCTGCCTGGCTTCTTCCGGAGTTTTAGCTTCCCAGGCGATGGCCAGGATGTTGCCATTCGCCAGCACCGCCATGTCATGATGGATGTGGTGTTCCTCATTGGCATATTCAAAGTCCCAAACAATTTTGCCTTCCCAGGTTACTTTTTGCAGTCGTCCAGCTTCACCTCCTCCGGCAAAAACTGGAAAATCAGGATCAAAGGCCATTTGAATCAGCGAACCGTCATCACCCAGGTATGCTCCCATTACCCCGTAATTGCCTTTCCATTGATGGACCACCTCTCCCTGCCGGGAAACCAGGTACATTAATGGTGAATTGGTTACGGCAAACATCACATAGCCCGGTGCTAAATCATCAGAAGTATGTATAAGCCCCCTGGGAATATAGAGTCCAAACATATTGCGGTCCCTGGGATTTTCATCTGCCTTGGTGCTGTCTGATGATTCTGTTTTATTTTGTTGGCAACTAAAAAGCAAAATAAGTCCCAGGAAGAAGGTCCAGTAATGATTGGAATTATTCATTTCTAATTCAGTTGGTTTGAGATATGTTTCATATCTTAGACTAACAGCTAATATATCATAAAAACCTGAAAAGCAAACAGTAATTTAGGCGTCCATCAATGAGGCTTGTTATTTTGATCATTAAGTCCTAGTTTAATCGTTCACTGGAATCAAAATTATTAAATCATGAAACTTATCTTTACTTTTTTACTTCTACTCCCTGTTTGTCTTTTTGCACAACCGGACCAACTTGTGGAAGAATGGACAGGGAAAACCATTTTACTAATTGGAGGACATCCTGACGATGATCACCAGTCCCATGGCACCCTGGCCATGTTGAAGGACCACGGCAATGAAGTCTACATCCTGACCCTGACCACTGGAAATGTGGGTACCAAAGATCCAAAAATCAACCGCAATGACCTCTCCATAATTCGTCGCCAAGAGCAGTTGGACGCTATGAAGGCTATTGGTTTGTCTGAAGAGCACTACATCAATCTGGGTTATGACGATGGCCGGGTGGAGTTTGCAGACCGCGAAGAAGTAGTGGGAAAACTAGTTTATTACATCAGAAAACTGAAACCAAACGTATTGATGGCTTTTGATCCTGGTTATAACTATCAGGTATGGCAGAAAAGTGATCATCGGGCAGCTGCCTATCTGGCGGCAGATGCGGCCCGGGCCGCTGAGTGGCGGCTATTATACGAAGGACAGATCATTCATGGAGGCCTGGAAGCCCATGCAATTGAAGAGTACCTGTTCTACGGCGGGAATATTCCAGATAAAAACACCCGGGTGAACATTACAGAATATGTGGATCAAAGAGTAGAAGCTGGGATGAAATACGTCAGTCAATTCAGCGCTGGCTGGAAGGATTACCTGGGTCCGGACCTAAGTAAATATCCGGATGGCGAAGCACAAAAATTGAGAGATCGGATAAGCAGCAGAATAATTGTTGAAGACGGAGTTTCCTATGAGCGATTTAGGCATTATAAAGGAATGCCGGATGGACTTGGGCACGGGCCACGAGACTAGTGGGAACATTTGAACAATTGAATAATTGAACATTTGAGCATTTG
>QIEB01000079.1 GCA_003229495.1 Flammeovirgaceae bacterium | reverse complement strand
CCTCGAAGCATGTCCTCCTCCACCCGGCGGTAAACTTCCTGAATAGTATTTCTTGTATATTGCTGAATAAATATGGTTTCAGGTGTATCAACATATGGCACTCCCAGATTGGAGCCCGCGGTGGACTCGTCATAGTGCTTTGCGAAAAGGTTGACCAGCATAAAATGTCCGTAAGCTCTGGTCAACAATGCTTCTGACTCTGCTGCTCTTTTTTGAGCTTTTAGTTCTTCTGTATTTTCGGGTAACTGGTCCAGCACTGCCAGTACCTCATTAGCGTGGGCAATGGCACTGTACGTTTCGAACCAAAAGAAGATCGGTGTATCTTGTGTTGTGGGGCCATCTGTAAAGTCTTCCCATGCATAGGCCTGGCGATGATTGGTGCGAATGTTCACTCCGGTAGTAAACCCAACATTATCCGACATCCAATCGTTGAAGGCATAACTTGAAATGCTATAGGCATTGGTTAATAACTGCTGGGCTTTATCCTGATTGTCCAGGGCTACCCGGTTGTCAGGTACTTCATCCAAAAACTCATCGCACGAGCTCCCCAATAGTACCAGCACCAATAATAAGCTCCTTATCAAAGCACTTAATTTTACTTCCATTATAGTAAACATCTTATGCATCTCTACAATCCAATGTTAAGTGAAACTGTAATTTGACGAGGCTGCGGTAAGGACACTCCTCCCGATCTAAAGAACTCGGGATCCTGTCCATTAAGCGCACTGTCGGAATAAAGCAATGCCAGGTTTTGACCTTCAACCGAAATAGCAGCATTATTTAGTCCAATCTTATTGATAAATGTGGTGGGTATCTGGTAATTAAGTCTTATAGCTTTAAGTCGTATATAGTCACCTTTAGCAACCCGAAGATCACTTTTATTATACAGATCATAAGCCTGAATGACATCTCCATTAGTTTGTGCCACTCCGCGATCCAATATTACCGGGACATTGGTTAGATCCTCATCTCCGGGCACCGCCCATCGGTCTGCCAAATCCCCTGGCAATGCATCAAAGTCAGTATAAGTAGCAAAAAAAGCATCATTCAACCTGATTACGTAGTCCCACTTATAGGAGATAAGTGCATTTAGCGTAAAATTTCCGTATGAGAACACGTTGTTTAGGCCTCCAAAGAGCCTGGGTTCCGCGGGACCTTCAAAATTTAGGGTAGCGGTCACATTATCCCTACTCTGTAAATCATAAAAGAAAACGCGCTCACCGTTTTCATCAAAAAACTCCGGAATACCCTGTGAGTTTAGGCCTGCAAACTTAGTGGTGAAAATACCTCTTCTGGGTCCACCTAATACCGCGGCACCATTTTGACTAAGGGCGTCAGCCATTCTGGGACCAAAGTCCAGACGAGTTATCTCGTCCCGATTGTAACCCACGTTGAAGTCCAGTTTCCAACTAAAATCACCGGTGTCAAGCAATTTAGAGGACACTTGTGCTTCAAATCCAATTGTTTCCATGTCCGCAAAATTGCCGATCTTAAGGCCCTGTCCCCCAATACCACTGGTTTGAACTACCCCTATAAGATCAAAAGCCTCCCTTATGTAAAAGTCCAAACTGGCATCCAAGCGACTTCTTTTCAATCCAAAATCCACTCCGACGTTAAATTCTTTGAGTTTCTCCCAAGTCAACTCGGTATTGGTTAAATCAACTATTTGGAGAAATGGCTCAATATCCGTGGGGCGCACTGTTACATCTGCTTGTAGATTCAATAATGCACTGGCCCCAGGTGGCAGGTTACCTGAAATCCCGTAGGTACTCCTGATCTTCAGGTATTCAAAACTGTTAAAAAACCCAACATTCTGGAAAAAAGGCTCATTGTACACATTCCAGGCGCCACTTACATTCCAGGTAGGCAAGTATCGGGCGGCATTACTTTCTCCCAGTTGGTTTGAACCATCATACCGTACAGTGAAGTTTCCTATATATCGCGATTTGTAGGCATAACCGCCGTTAAAGAATAAGCCAAAGAACCGGTCCCTTTCTTCACTAATACTGAAATAATCGATGTTTTGCAGGTTGAAAAATTCAATTATGCTGGGGTCCGTAACTACTACTCCCCCGCTTTCGAAAATTACCCCAAGTCCTGTTGAGCTGGTGGCGGAGCGGTCGGTAAACCGGATCTCCTCGCCTGCCAATAAGTTTATTTCATGATCAATATTTAGGGTCTTTGACCATTCTACACTGATCCGGTTAAAGAAATTTATCAGATCAGTTTGATCAATATAGTTAAACCCGCCCTGAGGTAGTACTACTTTGGGATTAAGGCCTGGGTCATTGGGGTCCCTAAACAATAGATTGTTTGCATCCTGAATAAACTGGGTGTCATTTGCTCTGAACGCCTCATTTGCTCTGAACGCCTCTGCCTGATTTGATCGTTCATGAACTCTATGGTCTCTTACGGTATTGGCATACCTGGCTTGCACCACTCCCTTTATAGAGAGATTTTCCATAGGACGTACTTCAAAATCAGCCTGTGCCGACACATCCACCACTTCAATATCTATCGAGTTGTATTTGAGCTCCTCAAGAATGTTAAAAGGAGCAAAATTCCTGCGGAAAAACTCAGGATCGCCATTATTATCAAACGGGCGTATGGAACGTGCGGTATTTAGGGAATAACTAAATGGATTGATATCAAAACCACGGCTATATCGTCCAGTTATGGGATCAAATTCCCGGTTGCGGGTACCCGGTGCTTCCTGGTCTCGAAAACTGGCGGTAAGTTTCATCCCAAAGGTAAACTTGTCAGAAATGAAGA
>QIEB01000679.1 GCA_003229495.1 Flammeovirgaceae bacterium | reverse complement strand
TCAGAAGAGTTCACTTCAACGGTATTGGGCAATGACATTAAACTAAGTATGGACGGAAAAGGAAGGGCAATAGATAATGTATTCATCGAACTGGAAAATCCTGCTAAAGTAGGCCACTGATTCCTGGGTAAAGGGGGCCAGGGAATCCTGCCCAAAGGGGGCCACTGACAAAAGGCTATTCTTGAGATAAAAAACTCAAGGAAAGAATGGCCAATAAAATCATAAAAATGTCAGTGCTCCGTCAGATTATTATTCTAAAAGAGAAGAGATTTAGCAACCGTGCTATCAGTCGGCAGTTGGGCTTGTCCCGAAAAACCACCAACAAATATATCGGGTATGCAAATCAAAGTCAGTTAACGGCTTCCGAGTTATTACAACTAACCGATGAGCAGCTCAATGCATTAGTAGATACCCGGGCACAGAAACCCCCAGAAGATTATCTACAAATTCTTTACCACCATTTCTGTGAGGTAGAGAAGCAGTTGAAGCGGGTTGGGGTTACCCGTCTGCTACTGTGGCAGGAATATAAACAGTTGCATCCACACGGAGTTAGCTATTCCAGATTCTGTTTTCACTTCCGGCGGTGGCGACAAAGTCAACAGGTTACTATGCACTTTGACCATAAAGCAGGAGATAAGTTATTTGTGGATTTTACCGGCAAGAAGCTATCAGTAGTGGACCCGGCTACCGGTGAGATCACTCAGGTAGAGGTGTTTGTGGCAGTATTGGGAGCCAGCCAATACACTTATGTTGAGGCAGTGGTTAATCAGAAGATAGAAAGCTTCATCAGTGCACTAATTCATGCATTTATTTTCTTTGGCGGGGTACCCTTGGCGGTGGTGCCCGATAACCTAAAAGCAGCAGTGACCAGGGCGGATCGTTACGAGCCACTACTCAATGATATATTTCAGGATTTTGGAAATCACTATCAGACCGGCATTCTTCCTGCCAGAGCCTATAAACCCAGAGATAAAGCATTAGTAGAAGGAGCTGTCAGGATCGTTTACAACCGCATTTTTGCTCCCTTGAGAGATCAGACTTTTTCTAGTCTTGCAGATCTTAACGGGGCCATTCAGGATGCACTGACCCCCTACAACCAAATCAATTTTAAAGGCCGTTCTGTCTCCCGTTATAGACTATATGAGGAGTTGGATAAACCGGCTTTACAGCCCTTGCCAGCAAGGCCCTATGAGTTGAAAAGGTATGTAAAAGCCACCGTTTACAAATCTTCCCATGTGTGGTTGGGAGAAGATAAACACTACTACAGCGTGCCTTATCGCTTCATGGGGAAGAAAGTAAAAATAGCCTATACCACCCATTCAGTGGAAGTGTACTACAATTACCAACGCATAGCGGCACATCTCAGGGTTAAAGGGCATTATCAGTATACCAGTGAAAAATCACATCTGCCTTCTACCCATCAATTTGTGAGCGATTGGAATCCGGAAAAGTTTATCCGGTGGGCTGGTGATATTGGTCCAAATACCGAGTTCCTGATCCGGCAAATACTGGAAAGAAAACCGCATCCTGAGCAGGGTTATAAGACTTGCCTGGGTATTCTCTCCCTGGCCAAGAAATTAGGCAAACAGCGGCTGGAGAAAGCCTGTGACCGGGCCGCCTATTATAACAGCTACAGCTATCGCATTGTAAAAAACATTCTGGAAAAGGGCTTGGAGGAGCAAGCCTGGAAGCCACCTGAAAAAGACTCCAATCAACTGGGTGTGTTCCATGAGAACATACGAGGCAAAGAGTATTATCAATAACTAAAAGCAATAACTATGAATTATGAAGAAACATTTAGAAAGATGAAAGCCATGAGAATGCTGGGAATGCATGAGGCTTTTAAACTGAGTCTGGAAACCAAACAGCACCAGCAACTCGCCAGCGATCAGCTCATCCATCTGTTGATTGAAGCAGAGTATGAAGATCGCCAGAACCGCAAGATCCATCGTTATCTGAAAGCGGCTCGATTCCGCTACCAATCCTGTGTGGAAGAAATAGATTTTTCCGCACCCAGGGGCCTTGAGAAAAACCAACTGCTGAGGCTGGCCAGCTGTCAATTCTTAGAGCGAAAAGAGAACATCCTCATAACCGGTTCTACTGGCGTGGGTAAAAGTTATCTGGCTTCCGCCCTGGGGCATCAAGCATGTATGAGGGGCTTTAAAGTGCTTTATTATAACAGTGCCAAATTGTTTGCTCAACTCAAAATGAGCCGGGCTGACGGATCGTATTTGAAGTTGATCAACCGTTTGGAGAAACAGGATCTGCTGATAATAGATGATTTTGGATTGCATCCATTGGATGAAGAAAACCGCCTGATGTTACTGGAGGTCATTGAGGATCGACAGGATCGACATGGAAGACGCTCCACTATTGTAACCTCACAGCTTCCTGTAATCAAATGGCATGAACTATTCGGAGAGCGGACCATTGCGGATGCGGTCTTAGATCGGATTGTACACACTGCTCATCGGCTGGAATTGAAAGGTGAGTCCATGAGAAAGAAAAAAAGTAGTATCAATAGAAAAAATCCTGTATCTTAACCAACGTTTAGTGGCCCCCTTTGCCCGATAATAGGTGGCCCCCTTTACCCAGCATTTGCTGGCCCCCTTTAGCCGATAATCACTGGCCCCCTTTGGGCGGTTCCCTCCATTTCCGTACTCTAAGTAGTTAAAATTTTCTAATCCTACTTTTTTACCATTTCGTCCTATTTTTGCTGATTTTTCTGGATTATTGATTACAAATGCAGTTTTTCCGCAAATTCACTAAT
>QIEB01000509.1 GCA_003229495.1 Flammeovirgaceae bacterium | reverse complement strand
TGGGTACTGTACTCCCGAAGCTTTTGGCAAAAAGAAAAATGTTTATAAAAAAGCAGCTTAACTATTTGTCCAGTTTTTTGTTGCAAATCCAAACTCACGAATTCACTAATTCACTCACTCACTCACTCACTAATTCACTCACAAATTCACTAATTCACTCACTCACTCACAAATTCACTCATTCACTCATTCACTCATTCACTCACTCACTCACTCATTTATGCTTTCTAGCCAATTCCTAAGCATATCTATCCCGTAGGGTGTCGCGTATGATTCCGGATGAAACTGCACACCTGCGATATCGTAAACCTTGTGCCGTATGGCCATGATCCTTTCTCTGCTAGTAGCAGTAACCTGAAGTTCCTGCGGCAAGGTGGCCCAATCAACCGTCCAGCTGTGATACAATCCTCCTTTTATTTTTTTTGGTAACCCTGTAAATAATGGTTCGTCTGCAGTAAGATCAATGGACACTGTTTGACCGTGCCGGGGATTAGGGATGTTGACCAATCTACCCCCAAAGACCTGAGCAATGGCCTGATGTCCCAGGCACACTCCGAGGATTGATTTGGATCGCTTATATCGTTGGATCAGCTTCAAAATAGAGCCTGCCCCATCAGGAGTCCCCGGGCCCGGAGAAATAAGGATCTTATGGAAATTATCCACCAGTCCCCATTCCATTTGATCATTAAGTACCACCTCAAATTGGGCGATCTGAAGCGTCCGCAGTGAATCCACTATGTTGTAAGTGAAAGAATCGTAATTGTCTACCACTAATACTTTCAAGAAGCCTAAATTTGTTTTCGCAGCACCAAGGTACTTTTTATATGAAAGCCACTGCAGGCTTTGAGTTGATAAATAAACTAGCGCGGGATAAAACTCCATTTCTGTGTGTGATCGACTTTGACAAATCAAATCCACTGGTATTTCCTTTAGACTCTATAGACCCAGCCGAATTGCTTTACCGGATCAGCGGAAGAGGAAACACCAAAAAAAGGCCTTTGCCTAAAACCCTGCGTTCTTGGGATAAAACTCCTGTGACTGAGGAAACCTACCGCAAAGCCTTCGATAAGGTACAGCAACGACTTCACTACGGGGACACTTTTCTGTTGAACCTGACATTTCCCACAGAACTTTCCACAAACCTGAGTCTGGATGATATTTTTCATTCAAGTCAGGCTAAATACAAACTATGGCTCAGAGATCATTTTGTGACCTTTTCTCCGGAACCATTTATAAAGATTGCGCATGGAACTATTTCATCTTATCCCATGAAAGGTACCATACGGTCCTCACTGCCAGATGCCGCAAAAGCCATTCTGAATGATCCCAAGGAAAAGGAGGAACACCTTACTATTGTGGACCTGATTCGCAATGATCTGGGGATTGTGGCCCGTGACATCCAGGTGGAACGCTTCAGATACATAGAGAATGTCAAAACTGCTCAGTCTGATTTGTTACAGGTAAGTAGTAAAATTACCGGTCGGGTGCTGGAAGATTATTGGCCAAACCTCGGAGACCTTTTGGAGGCAGTATTACCGGCGGGATCTGTATCCGGAGCGCCAAAGAAAAAAACTGTAGAAATAATCAAATCTTTAGAAAACTATTCAAGAGGTTATTTTACTGGCATTGTGGGGTTGTTTGATGGAAGGGCATTTGACAGTGGAGTGATGATAAGGTTTATTGAAAAAACCGAGCACGGACTGGTTTTCAAAAGTGGCGGAGGCATTACTGTCAATAGTGAATGGAAAAAGGAATATCAGGAGATGATCGATAAAGTGTATGTACCCATTGTTTGAAAGTATAAAAGTTGTAGATGGCAATTTGATCAATTTGGAATGGCACCAGCAACGTGTTGATAATTCCAGACAAAAGATTTTTGGAAAGGTTAATAATCTAATGTTAAAGGCCCTTTTGGAAGTCCCGGAGGAGTTCGCCAAAGGGGTGGTAAAATGCCGGATGTCCTACGGTATAACTATGGGGGCACCATCATATTCAAATTATACAAAAAAAGATCTCACTACCTTGCAGCTGGTGGAATGTGCAGCTTTTGATTACAGTTTCAAATATGAAGACCGTATTACGTTGGACAGACTTTATCAGCAACGGGGAGCTTGCGACGAAGTATTGATCACTTTTGATGGGATGGTTACCGACACCAGCTACAGCAATGTAGCGCTATATGATGGCACGCATTGGTACACTCCGGAACAGCCGTTGTTGGAAGGCACCCAACGTGCTAAATTGTTAGCTTCAGGGATGGTAAAGAAAATGAGGATTCATATGACTGACCTGGCTAATTTTGAAAAACTGGTTTTGATTAATGCCCTGCTGGAATTTCAACCTCAGGAGTATATCAGGATTACTGATATTAAACCATGGGATAATTTGGGTTATTAGTAATTTGCACGGCCCCAATCTCGACTTGGATTGATGT
>QIEB01000343.1 GCA_003229495.1 Flammeovirgaceae bacterium | reverse complement strand
GAGTTAAATCAAGATGAACAAAAGTTGAGGGAACTGCTTGAAGATTCATACAAACTCACCAGTAAACATCAGATAAAAGCCTATGCAATTGATGAGAGTATCTTAAGGACTCCAAAAGGGCATACAGTGGTGGTTGCTGAACTAAGCGGAGAAGTTCCCAGCCAGTTTCAGTTTTTTACAACGGACAGCTCCAGACATTTTTTAAGAGGCGCTCTATATTTTCCCACAGCCACAAAAAATGACAGTCTAAAGCCGATAATTGACTTCATTAAAGTTGACATTATTCATATGTTAAATACACTAGAGTGGAAAAAAAGTTGAAATTCCCATTTTAAGGTGTGATGAAGGGGTTTTTTGACACCAGATTAGAATTTCTGAAAGGTGTGGGGCCCCAAAAATCCGCACTTCTAAACAAAGAGTTGGAAATTTTTACTTATGGGGACCTGATCCAATACTATCCCTTTCGATATGAAGATCGCACCCGTTTCTATATAATATCGGAAATTGACCATCAGTTACCTAATGTACAAATAAAAGGGACCCTTCAGAACGTCGAAATGGTAGGCGGCGGCTCTAAGAAGAGACTGGTAGCCCATTTGCGCGATTCAACAGGTACAATTGAGTTGGTTTGGTTTAAAGGTATCAAATGGGTAGTCAAGAAATTGCAGCCGGGAGTAACCTATTCGGTTTTTGGTAAACCCACACGATATGGAAAAAAGATCAATATGGTTCATCCGGAAATTGAAGTTTTTACCAGCAGCCATGAAGGTCCGGGTTATTTACAACCGGTTTATCATACTTCTGAAACACTGAAGAACCGCTTTCTGGACAGTAAGGCAATTTCTAAGTTACAAAGGCAGTTGTTAACTGCCGCCCGTTCCAGAATTACCGAAACGCTCCCAGAAGGCCTGATGACAGAATTGGGTTTAACTTCAAAAGCCGACGCACTATGGCATATACATTTCCCGCTGGACTCCAGGAAACTAAATGAGGCACGTTTACGCCTAAAATTTGAAGAATTGTTCTACATACAGCTCCAGCTGTTAAAATTGAAACTTGCACGCACTGAGAAATTCAAAGGAAAGATCTTTAAAGAAACCGGGTTGATAAACGAATTCTATCATAATCATTTGCCCTTCCAATTAACAGCCGCCCAAAAAAGGGTGATCAGAGAAATTTATTATGATTTGAAATCCGGCAAACAAATGAACCGTTTACTCCAGGGAGATGTGGGGAGCGGAAAAACCATAGTGGCTTTTATCTGCATCCTGGCGGTAATAGGCGCCAACGCTCAGGCAGCCTTGATGGCGCCTACGGAAATTCTGGCAGAACAGCATTACAGAGGACTAGAGCCTTACGCCAGGAAGCTGGGAGTAGAAATTAATATTCTTACAGGGTCAACAACAAAAAGTACTCGAACTAATTTGCACGAAAAGTTACAAAATGGCTCCCTGCAAATACTTGTTGGTACCCATGCGCTTTTAGAAGATCAGGTACAGTTCCAAAGTCTGGGACTAGCAGTAATTGATGAGCAACATCGCTTTGGAGTGGCCCAAAGGGCTAAACTCTGGAGTAAGAACAAGAACTTCTTCCCTCACGTTCTGGTGATGACGGCCACTCCAATTCCCCGAACGTTGGCCATGACTTTATATGGTGATCTGGATGTTTCTGTGATAGACGAACTACCGCCGGGCCGAAAAGCAATCGAAACAGTGCATCGATACGATCAAAACAGGTTGAAAGTATTTGGGTTCATAAAGCAACAAATTGCCATGGGCCGGCAAGTATATTTTGTCTATCCTCTTATTGAAGAGTCTGCAAAAATGGACCTAAAACATCTGCAGGACGGATACGAGAGTATCAGCAGGGCTTTTCCTGAGGTTCCGGTTAGTATTGTTCATGGGAAAATGAAGTCCAGGGACAAAGACTTTGAAATGCAACGTTTTGTAAAAGGAGAGACCAGGATCATGGTTGCAACTACTGTAATTGAGGTTGGGGTGGATGTACCGAACGCATCAACAATGGTAATTGAGAATTCTGAACGGTTTGGGCTGGCACAGCTTCATCAATTGAGGGGGCGGGTTGGCCGGGGGGCGGAGCAAAGCTATTGTATACTCATGACCGATGTAAAGATCAGTAAAGAGGGTAGAACGCGTATCCAAACCATGGTACGTACCAACGATGGATTCGAGATCGCGGATGTGGACCTGAAATTAAGAGGCCCAGGAGACCTAATGGGGACCCAACAAAGCGGTGTATTGGACTTGCTAATCGCTGACTTGGGCCGAGACGGCAAACTTCTTCAGCTGGCCCGGGAAAAGGCGGTTAAAGTATTAGAATCTGATCCTGATTTGGACCTTCCGGAAAACATGAATATACGAAGACAAATAGCTCAACAATCCAAATCCAGTTTAAATTGGAGTAGAATAAGTTAATT
>QIEB01000066.1 GCA_003229495.1 Flammeovirgaceae bacterium | reverse complement strand
CGATTTATCGTCGGTTTTGATTCGTTCAATTTTATTTAGTCCCATCGGGACGGTTGATAATAGACCTGCGATTCATCGCAGTTGGCCATAATCCACCTTTTCCTTTTCAGTCGTCCCCATGGGACTTATTTCTTTATTGATTGATTGATACCCGGCGATGAATCGCCGGTCTATTATCAAATGTTCCTATGGAACATTAATTTTTTTGGTATGTGTTCTATTGTAGCAATCTAAACATGTTAGATTTAACTATTATAATATCAAAGTGTTACGCCATAATTAGAATTGCTGAAACATTCTTGAAACATTCATTTTTTACTTGACAAATTCGTGAAGATTCGTGTAAATTCGTGGCTGAATAATTAAGTTTTTGTTCTTGATTTTTGATTAAGAAAAAAACATGGCAAAGGATAAAAAGATTTCTACTCCAAGTGTCTCTCTCCCAAAAGGCGGAGGCGCTATCAGTGGTATTGGTGAGAAGTTTCAGGCAAGCCCTGTGACAGGTACCGGGTCATTATCCGTGCCTATAGCTATAAGTCCGGGCCGCCCGGATTTCTCTCCGCAGCTTTCTTTAAGCTACGACTCAGGCAGTGGGAACAGTCCCTTTGGTTTAGGATGGAATATCTCTCTTCCTTCCATCTCCAGGAAAACAGCAAAAGGCATCCCTGAATACCGTGATGAAATCGAAAGCGATACATTTCTCTTGTCGGGTGCAGAAGACCTGGTTCCGGCGCTCATTGAAAAACAGGGTAAATGGGAAAGAGTAATAATAGAGCAGAACAGTCATACGATTTACCGTTACCGGCCCAGGATAGAAGGCTTATTTGCACGGATAGAAAGATGGGTTGATAATGTAACAGGCATTTCTCACTGGAGGGCAGTCACCAAGGATAATGTTACTACCATCTACGGGGAAAGCCCGGAGGCAAGAATAGCAGATCCTGAAGATGACAAAAGGATTTTCCAGTGGCTTATTGAAAAAAGCTTTGATGATAAGGGAAATATTATTGTTTATGAATATAAAAAAGAAGACCTTGAAAATGTAAAATCGAGCTTACTATACGAAAAAAATAGGTTAAATGGTAAACAAACCTTCACAAATCAGTATCTCAAATATGCAAAATACGGCAATACTCTACCCTACAAAGAACAGGATAATTTTTCCCAGGAAAACAAATGGCTTTTTCAACTGGTCTTTGATTACGGAGAACATGATAAAGCCAATCCTGCTGTAGAAGAACAGCAGTTATGGCCCCTTCGTTCAGACCCCTTTTCAGAATGTAGGGCAGGCTTTGAAATAAGAACCTATCGCCTTTGTCAAAGGGTTCTGATGTTTCACAATTTCGAAGAATTGGACTCACAACCCTGCCTGGTTCGCTCTACCGGCCTTATTCATGATGAAAACCCCGTTGCTTCCTTAGTTACCTCCATTATACATTCGGGATACCAAAAAGCTGATAATACAGCGGAATACATGAAGGAATCCATGCCCCCTCTTGAATTTAAGTATACGGAGGCTGAAATAGATGAGACAGTTCACAGAATAGAGTCTGAATATCTGGAAAATGTCCCGAATGGCGTTGATGGACGTCAATATAGATGGTTCGACCTGAAAGGGGAAGGGTTGAGCGGCATCCTTACCGAACAGGGTGAAGCATGGTATTACAAAACAAATCAGGGCAATGCCGGATTTGGCGCCAGTGAATTAGTAGCTGCAATACCTTCTGTATCCAACCTTGGCAACGGGCAGCAGCAATTAATGGATTTAGGCGGAGATGGAGAGCAGAATCTGGTGGTCTTATCCGAATCCTTGAACGGCTTTTACGAACTGGATGAAACCGGTCATTGGGAAGACTTTATTTCTTTTAGGGATATTCCCAACATCAACTGGAATGATCCGAACCTCAGGATGATCGACTTAAACGGCGATGGCCATGCCGATATCCTGATCAC
The DNA here is from genome assembly GCA_003229495.1 of Flammeovirgaceae bacterium. GTDB lineage: Bacteria > Bacteroidota > Bacteroidia > Cytophagales > Cyclobacteriaceae > SZUA-3. Next base: position 493 of record QIEB01000066.1, on the reverse strand, counting down.
GGAAGACAACTGCTTTACCTGGTATCCTTCAAAGGCAAAAGAGGGTTATGAGGAAGCTGAATTTGTTTCAAAAGCCATTGATGAAGAAAAAGGCCCTGCACTGGTCTTTGCCGACGCTGCCCAGTCTGTTTACCTGTCGGATATGTCGGGTGACGGATTGAACGACATTGTCAGAATCAGAAATGGAGAAGTGTGTTACTGGCCGAGTCTGGGCTATGGACGGTTCGGCGCTAAGGTAACTATGGCTGACGCCCCGGTTTTCGACTACCCTGATTATTTTCAGCAGAGCCGCATCCGGCTGGCAGACATCGACGGCACAGGAACAACCGACATCATGTATTTAGACAGGGATAAAATTAAATACTGGCACAATCAATCGGGAAATAGCTGGAGCGAAACCGGGGAGTCAGATACCTCCAGCAAAGCTGGAGGCTTGAATATGTGAACCGCTCAAAGCGGATTAAAAACCATGAGCCACCTAAAGGTGGCCGCT
>QIEB01000409.1 GCA_003229495.1 Flammeovirgaceae bacterium | reverse complement strand
AACTGAAACATTCTACTTCTGTAATCGGTTACTATTCTTTTACTAAACCGTTGGCCTTCATTATGACCACCCAATTATTAAATTAAAGTATTATGGAAAATAAAAAGCGGATTTTCGTCACTGGTATTACAGGAAACCAAGGTAGTGCGGTTGCTAGACATCTTATTGATAGTGGACATAAAGTAACCGGGTTAACACGAGATGCCAATTCAGAAAAAGCCCAACTTTGGAAAAACCAAGGGGTTAATATTGTCGAAGGTAATCTTAATGATTCTACTACATATCAGTCAGAAATGAAAAAATCAGATGCTATCTACTTTGTTCAATCATTGCAACGCAAAAACAGTGAAATACAACAAGGCAAAAAGTTTATAGATACAGTAAGGTCAAATAATATCAAGCATTTGGTTTATTCTTCCGTACTTGGAGCGGATTTAAATACTGGAATACCACATTTTGATAGTAAATATGAAATAGAGAAATACATTATATCTTCAAACATTAATTATACTATTTTACGCCCGGCATCTTTTTACGAAAATTACCTAATTCCGAAAGTTGCCAACAGCATTAAAAAAGGGAAATATATATCGCCACTTAATAAAACCTGTAAACAACAAATGATAGGTGTCGATGATATTGGCAAGATTGCAACTCAAGTGATTTTAACCCTTGATAAATATTTAAGTAGAACTCTGTCTATCGCTACAGACGAAAATCAAATTGGTAATTTACCACAGTTGTTTTCCGAGGCAATTAATAAGCCGGTACAATACAAAAAACTTCCCGGGTTTATTGTTCGATTAGCTATGGGAAACGATCTACATAAAATGTTTAAATACATGAACCAGAACGATTTTTGTGTGATAAATAATATTCAAGACATTCGAGACGAGTTTAGTATTAATAGTGATTTTAAAAGTTGGGTTAATCAAAATTTTACGCCGAATAATAATTGAGAAATAACGAAAGGCCAACACTTAGCCGAATAGCCAACATACCCAGCTTCAAACAAAGATAATGTTGAAGCTCTTTTTATAGTTTGCAAACAGAAGAATGGGTATGTTGGTTATTCGGTGTTGACCGAAGACCGGGCTTGGAGCCTTAGGCGATAAAGTATTCCGGGGTCATTTTCTATTATTGCCAATATTTTACGAATTATCTTTTTTTTGGCCTTTTAAGCCAACTATAATAATATTGAGGCACAACGTCCCCTTTCCCCATAATCCTTATGATTTTGGGGCGCCATTGCAATACACCATGTCCTGAAGCTGATCGCTGTTTTTTCAACTTCTACGCTGCTGGCGATGCCCTGGCTCGTGAGTAGGTGATTTTTCCATATCGCTTGGTATACAACAGCTCATAGCGTCCTGTCAAACACTTAGTACACTTGGTGATATCCTTTCCAAACTTTTCCAGCAATCGTACCGCTACCGGAATTTCGACTCGTGGCGCAGCCGGTTCCAGGCCCATATTCCCCCGGATTTCATTGATCCGTGTTGCCTTGCCACGATTGGTCAGGAAGCCATAGTGCCGGATACGAACAAAACGTTTTGGAAGTATGTGCATTTCAAACCTGCGCATAAACTCCCCTGTAGACAGTGTCATCACTTTCTTTTTGTCGCCATCAGCATAATCCTTATACTCAAAGGACACCTTACCATCTTGCACTGACTTTATCCGGTAATGCGTTATGGCTGTCTTGTGAGTGTACCTCCCCAGGTATTTTATCACCTGATCGGGGCCTCCAAAAGGCGCTTTGGCATATACTTTCCATCTTTTATACCCCGATAAGCGAATGGCTTCTTCAATTTCATCATTGGCGCATTGAATGTCTTCCATCCTTTGGCGCACCATTCTTAAGAATACAGCCTTGTAGACTTTTTTCAAGGCATCTTTGGGGAACAGAAATTTCCCGTTGGCCCTTTTTGCCTCAATCCACTGATTGTTTTTATCAACTCCGCCACCACTTACCACACAATGCAGGTGCACATGATAATCCAGCGACTGGCCCCAGGTGTGAAGCACCGCTGTTATTCCCGGAGTACCTCCCAAAAACTTTGGGTTTGCACCTAAGTTTAACAGTGTCTCGGATGCCGCATCAAAGACAAGCTTATACATCTGCTTTGGTGATTGCACCATGACTTTATTCCAGCTATGCGGCACCGTGAATACGATGTGATAATATGGAGTTGGCAACAAGTCATCGATTCTGCCCTCCACCCATTCTTCCTTTTTTAAGGTGCCGCAAAACGGACAGTGCCTGTTGCCACAACTGTGATATTGCGTGTGTGTATGCAGGCAATCCGGATTGGTGCAATGGTAGCAATGATACCCCAACTCTTTGGTATGACAACGGCAAATCTTATCTAAAATGCCATGCGTATATTGGTTTTTGGGTTGGAAATCATTGCAGGAGAAGAGGTGCTGAAAGCGTTGTTTAGTGCTTTTTTTCTCCATTTTCTTCAATTATACGGTCAAAAGGAGAAGTTGATTTTGCACGCTTGCATTTCTGCAAATGCAGGTAAATCATCGTGGTTTCAATTTTTGAATGGCCAAGCAGCTCTTTGATCGTATGTAAATCTACTCCTGCATCCAGTAAGTGAGTGGCAAAGGAGTGACGCAAGCTATGGGCGCTAAATTTTCCCTTTGGAAATCCGGCAGTTACCATAGCGTTTCGCACGGCCACTTGCATGGCGCCATTACTTATGCCCCTGCCCGGGGTTCTACCTTCAAACAGATAAACCTCAGGCCGTTCTTGTTTGTAGTAACAGCGTAAATCTTTCAGCAGTTTTTTAGGGAAAATGGTAATGCGGTCCTTGTTTCCTTTGCCCTTTTCTATCTTCACCTGGGCATTTGCCGAATCGATACAACTCATTTTCAAGTTACACATTTCATCCAGCCGCATTCCTGTGCCATAAAACATCGAAAGCATACATTGATGTTTGAGGTTGGTCGTGCACTCCAGCAGATGCCTGACTTCTTCCTCACTCAGGATATTGGGAAGCTTAAACTCCTTGCGGGGATAAAACGCACTTGGAACCACATAGGGAACTTGTAAGATGTTTTTGTAGAAAAAACTACAGGCCTGGGCTACCATACGGCACTTGTCGTATCCCGAACCAAATTGCCTTTTAATGAAATTGAGATACCGGATGATATCGTCCTGATGGATCTGAACAGGAGGTTTGTCATTGTAAAATGCGAAGATGTAACGCATTTCGGCAGTGTAATTCCGCAGTGTTCTCGGTGAATAATTTTTGGCCGTCAGGTATTCCGATAATTTCAATAACAACTCTTCGGCAGTGGAGTTTAGCTGAACACTACTTAACTCATTACTTTTTTAAAACTTTGCATAATATTATATTTAAAAATGAAATCGCTAATTTACTAATCTATTTGGTAACCGCGAATTCCTTCACCGTAGGTGTTCGGTTCAACATTATGTAT
>QIEB01000101.1 GCA_003229495.1 Flammeovirgaceae bacterium | reverse complement strand
AATAGTTTATGCTAAGGTATCCCTTAGCAGTGGCTCAGCTATAGGGGACTTACACCCCATTAGTTCATGCCCATGCCGGGCGTACACAAAAAATTCCAGCTGACCCAAAACAGCGGCCTTTTTTTTCATGAAGAGCGCTGCTATCCAAGTCAGTGGTTTATCAACGGTTTTTCTGCTTGTTGTTTTGGGCAGGTGATCAGGTCGTTAGCAAAAACAAAAAGGGAATAAATGAAATATTCTCCAAATTTATATGAAAGTTATATAAAAAAAGGGAGTTTTTTCAATAGAATGCTACATTGTGGATATTCTAGCAATTTTTGGGTTCAAAATGCTTTAAATTATTTACCCCCTGACATACTTGAAGAACATAAGGAAAAACTTGTGTTAATCAGCACTTCAGAGGTCGATGCTTGTAGAGTTGCACGTGTTTTATGTAAAGAGAGGGAGTTAATCATCTTATCTGAAAGAATTTTTCCAAAAAAAGGGATGAATGAAGCAAGCCCCGAGACACGTTATTTTACATTTGTTGTTCTTCATGAGATTGCTCATGCAATTAATAAACATAAATCTCCAATGTTTGACAAACTCACACAAGAAGAAGCTAAAATCCAAGAACAAGAAGCAAATAGGCTTGCATTTCAATGGTATAACAATTATGTCAAAGAAAAAAATAATCCCAATTTACCTATTCTTACTCAAGAAGAAATTGATGAAGCACAAAATAAAAACCAATTACGTATGAAAGCTGAATATGAAGGTAGCTAACAAAGCCAATTCAGCCGACGCCAAAAAACGGCGAGGCTGATCGGCAACGTTGGGCGGAAGGTAGCATCGAGTTAAGCATATGAAGAAACTAATTGATCTTTCAAACGAAGAAGCAAGAAAACATTTCCTTAAGGGGAGTAGCTATTTCAACGCAGATATTCCGAGTTACATCAGCTTTGAGCCGATTCTAACCGATGTCGCGGCGGTTCTAAAAGGGGGAAGCTTTACTGCATTTAAATCCGCGAATCCAAGTAGTTTTCCAGATGTAAACTACAGTTTCTTAGCAAATAAGGACGGCAAGTTCGCTTGGCGACCATTGGAATTGATTCACCCAGCTATCTATGTTTCCTTGGTAAATACGATATGTGATCCTGATAATTGGGTGCACATTAAAAAACGATTCTTAGAATTTGAAGCTGGTGCTGTTGACTGTTGCAGTGCTCCTGTGATGTCCCTCGACAATCAGACAGATGTGGCAAAGCAGATCAGGAGTTGGTGGCAAAGTGTTGAGCAGCGGTCTTTAACCTATTCTTTGGAGTATAGTCACATTCTTCATACGGATGTGACAGACTGTTATGGGTCTCTATACACACATAGCATTTCCTGGGCGCTTCACGGTTTGAAAGATGGGAAGGAGAAAAAAGGGGAAAAATCTCTGATAGGAAACAGGATCGATTCACACATCCAAGCGGGTCGATATGGGCAAACCAATGGCATTTCTCAGGGTTCCGTTTTGATGGATTTCGTGGCAGAGATCGTTCTTGGGTATGTCGATGAACAGATCAACTCCGTGCTTGGCGAACCGACCGATTTTCGCATTCTCAGATATCGTGATGATTACAGAGTATTTGCAAATAGCGATGATCGAGCTGAAGAGATATTGAAAGTAATCAGCGACAAATTGCGGTCGGTCGGGATGAGGCTAGGAGTGTCGAAAACTCTCTTAAACAGGAATGTAGTTAAAGGTGCAATTAAGCCAGATAAGCTGGCAGGTATTGATTTGCAAGACTTAGGGGATGCAAATGCAAGAACGATTCAGAAACAACTTCTAAGACTGCATTCGTTTGGGCAGCGCTTCCCGAATAGTGGGGCGCTCCGACGCTTGGTTAGCGAGTTTCATGACAAGATTTCTAAGCAAACTGAAAGACCTGACGATCTTGAAGTGCTAGTTGCAATCGCAGCAGACATTGGGTTCGTTTCTCCAGCTACTTTTCCGGCTGTTGCTGGTATTCTGAGTCACCTAATCTCACTCACCTCAACTGAAGAAAAGACTCGACTGTGGATGAAGGTGCGGAAAAAGATGGCTCGTATACCATATAACGGTTATCTCGAAATATGGTTACAACGTGTGACGCAACCGAGAGCGGTTGGCATTCAGTTCACTAGCGATGAGCCAATATGCAAGATAGTAAATGGAGAAACTCCAGATCTGTGGGAAAACGGATGGATTTCAAGCAGTGATCTAGAGAACGCGCTAAGAGTATCAAAGGTCGTTGTAGGATCGGTATCTGATACTGAAGAAGTTGTGAAACCTGAAGAAGTTGAACTATTTAGGGAGAATGCGTGGGCGTATTGATTGAAACCTAGTGCCGCCCAATCGGATAAGGGGGAGTTTTTCTCTCCCCCTCTCCACACCACCAACGGCAAGCGGATCCGCACCGGGCGGTTCATGACGGCTATCTGGCG
>QIEB01000423.1 GCA_003229495.1 Flammeovirgaceae bacterium | reverse complement strand
TTTGGGGGAAACATTATAACCACAGATATCAAACAGGGATGTTCTGTTATGCAACACCAGGCTGAGCAATTGAAAGTGCGTTTTGGCAAGGCCATAGCCGAGGAGGCCAACCCCAACGAAATAGTTAGTATTCCGGGACTCAGAAACAGGCCACCGAAGGAAATCTCCATTAAGAACCTGGCTCATATTATTGAAGCACGCATGGAGGAAATCATTGAGTTGGTGCATACTGAAATCATCACTTCGGGTTATGAGAAAAAACTTGCAGGTGGATTGATAATTACCGGAGGTGGCTCACAATTGCAAAATGTAAAGCAACTTTTTGAGTACATGACAGGTATGGACGCACGTATTGGCTACCCAAATGAACACCTGGGGAAAAGCAAAGTTGAGATTGTGAAAAGTCCAATGTATGCCACTGGTATTGGACTGGTACTGTCGGGATTCCGGGCCCTTGACGAACGGGACCGCCGCTACCAACAGGTGGGCGTGGGTCATACCCAGGTCAAAGAAAACAATGGCACCGATTTTTTTAAGCGAATATTAGACAAAACCAGAGATCTGTTGATCGATGATTTTGATGACAAAGACTATCAATAGCAAAAACCATAAATAAACTTTTTAACTATGACACTAAACGCCTATAAATTCGAAATTCCAAAACATCACAAATCAATTATTAAAGTAATTGGTGTAGGTGGTGGAGGCAGTAATGCTGTAAATCACATGTTCAATCAAGGTATTAAGGACGTCGAATTCATCGTCTGTAATACTGACGCGCAGGCGCTCAACAACAGTCCTATTCCCAATCGCTTGCAAATCGGACTACATCTTACCCAGGGATTAGGTGCAGGTGCCAACCCGGAGGTTGGTAAAAATGCGGCCCTGGAGAATAAAGAAGAAATACGTGAGCTGCTTCATGAGAACACAAAAATGGTGTTTATTACCGCAGGGATGGGTGGTGGCACCGGAACCGGGGCTGCTCCGGTAATAGCAAAGGTAGCCAAAGAACTGGACATCCTGACTGTAGGAATCATAACAGTTCCATTTGGCTTCGAAGGTAAGAAAAAAATGGAGCAGGCAGAACTGGGTATTAAAGAAATGAAAGAAAATTGTGATACCGTACTGGTTATCCTTAATGACAAATTAAGAGAGATATATGGAAATCTTGCCATAAGCGAAGCTTTTGCTAAAGCTGATAATGTATTGACCACAGCCAGTAAAGGAATTGCCGAAATAATCACCGTCCCGGGTTATGTAAATGTTGATTTTGAGGATGTCAAAACAGTGATGATGAACTCTGGTGCCGCGGTAATGGGTTCATCAACCACAGAAGGAGAAAATCGTGCCCGCCGTGCAGCTGAAGAAGCCATATCTTCTCCATTGCTAAACAATGAAAATATTCATGGAGCAGAAAAGATTCTTCTGTCAATTATCAGCGGAGAAGAAGCTGAACTTCAAATGGACGAATTAACAGATATCACTGAATATATACAGGAAATAGCTGGAACTAATGCAGACGTTATTTTTGGTCATGGAGTGGATTCAGATCTGGGTGAGAGCATCAGGGTGACCCTGATTGCAACTGGGTTTGATAATGCTATTGGTGGCTTCTTGGAAAACCAAAAGACCATTTACGACTTGGAATCCAATAAGCAAATTGGTCTGTTCGAAAAATCAGAAAATCACAATAATGTTGATAAAGATCAGGATGCCAGCAAAACCGCTAAAACCTATTTTTTCGAAGGATTCTCACAACCCATTGATAAGAAGACCAAAGAGTCTGCTGAAGAAGATACTAAGGAGCAGGTCATTAAATGGAATTTTGACACCGGTAAGCAGGAAGAAAGGGAAACAGAAACTGTGGATCCTTTCCATACTTCATTCATGAGCCTGGAAGAATCAGATGCAGTGCAGAGCAAGCGGGAAATGTTACAAAAACAAGCAGCAGATCGTATCAACAAATTAAAAGGTATAGTCAGTCCGGTGGATGCGGATAATTTCAAGGAGAAACTGGATGTTCCTGCCTATTTGAGAAAAGAAGTGCGCCTGCAGGATGTGCCCCATAGTTCTGAAAAGAACATTTCAAGGTATCAGCTCAATGATGAGAATCAGATCCTGGGTCACAATAAATTTTTACACGATAATGTGGACTAGCCCCATTTAGGAAAAATTTTATAGTTGATAGTTAAGTGGTTTTTGATGTTTAGTGAGAAAAAACCTCCGAAAGGGGGTTTTTTCTATATCGGCCCCACCTGTGAGGGCAAACTCAAATCCCAAAACCCAAATCCCAGATAAGGTCCAAGCACCAAGCGCAAAACTGGGCTAGACCCCCATTTTCGAGTTTTACAGCACTTTACATCCCATGCCCCATGCTCTATGCCCCATGCCCCATGCCCCATGCCCTATGCCCCATGCCCCATGCCCCATGCCCTTAGAAATTAACCAGGT
>QIEB01000663.1 GCA_003229495.1 Flammeovirgaceae bacterium | reverse complement strand
GTAAAAGTGGTAAAACAGTTCCGTCACAAAATATTGTAATAGTCGCAATTGGGTGTAATAGTACTAGTTAAAGTGGTAGAACAATTTGTCGAAAAAACTTGTAATCATTGAGAGGATCCCTCACAACGGTGAGCCTCGCCATGGCAGACAAAAAGAAATTAGACAAGGCAAAAATGCAGAGTAAAGACATAGAGAATGCTTACCCAGAATTTTTTAGCCCAAAATTATCACCAAGTCAGCACAACCCGTCAGAACATCTTCTTGATGCATATTCGAATCCCCGAACTAGTCATGAGCAGGAACTCATTGCAGAAATAGAAAACTTAAGGGTAACCTTGGGGATGAATAAAAGAGAAAACGATGATATCAGAATGAAACTGGCGGCAGGTGATAGTAATTGGCCCACAGGGGGGCCAGCCATGGATAGATTGGGAGGACCCGTTGCGGGAGCTTCACAAATGGGCTACCAGGGCGTGGGGGGAAAAACAGAAAATGTAGATATGGACAGCATGGTAAAATGGTTACATGATAACAAATTTGCTTTCGAATCAATAAATAAATTATTGATGGCTGGGTGTCATTCCATGCATTCTTTAGAAATTTTACAGGATCAGGATCTTGATGCGATTGGTCTGTCAATCGTACAAAAAAGACTTTTGCAAGAGGCGCTGTCGGCTTATGGCGGGGCTCACCCGGGGGCAGCGCAGCATAAACCTGTAAACCCAGCTGGTCCATACAACTCAGGGGAAGGTCAGTTGCATTCAGAATTTTTTCTGGGAATGGGAGTACACGGGGACCAGAAACCATATTTAGATATTTGTGATTTTGTGTCTATCAGGTCACCGTATGAGTCACAATCAAGCAGCGATACAGTTATCAGTCATAAAGCAGATGGGTCCTTTGAAGTAAAACCATCCACCACTAAACGTGTACCATTGGAAAAAATAACAATGGCACAGTGGGTGGAAGGCAATGCCCAGATTATGGCCAGATTATTAGAGAAAGGAGTTAATCCTAGAACATACTTGTCATACACTGTCATGGTGGCCCAATTGGCACAAAAATATGACTGGCAATCAGTATTAATCTGGGACAGGGAATACAGAAAATCACAAGCAAATCTGTTGTTTGATTGGGGCTCAGATGTCAGCCATCTGAGGGACATCATGCTTATTCCGAAACAAAGAAAATTTGGGTCATTTTCAAAAGAACAGGTAAAAAGTGATCAAGGTAAGAAGGACTACTCAAAAACAGGCCAGAAGGGAGGGGGGTCTGCCCCAAATCGCAAAAAAGGTTGGGGTGACAGGACGGGGAGTACTGGGAATAGGGACCTGGTTACAGAAGGGAAGTTAAAATTGTGTAGGGCATTTAATGCCGGCAGCTGTCCCTATGAAAAGTGCGTCTTCAGACACTTTTGTGCACAATGTGGGGCAGCAGATCATGGTGAAAAGAATCACCCAAAAGCGTAGCCCCGTCTCGGAAAAATAGTTTGATCCTAGACCAGTGGGTAGTGGAGTTAGGAAATGACCCGGATAGGGACTTCCTATTACATGGCATTAGGGATGGGTTTCATTTAGTGTCGGATTTTGAGTTCACCCCGGTAGAGATGGAGAATTATAATTCCACCCAAGATCCAAAAAATAAACCACTTGTTCAAAAACAAATTGAGATAGAATTATCGGAGGGTAGATATGAAATTGTTAAAGATAAACCGATCATTATCAGTGCACTGGGGGCAATCCCGAAATCAAATGGAGGTATCAGGCTGATCCATGATGCTAGCAGACCGCATGGTGTTGCCTTAAATGATCATGCAGAATTAGAAATGTCACAAAAATTTCAATCAATATCAGACCTAGGCGAATTGTTAACACATGAAGCATATTTGGCAAAAGTTGATCTAAAAAGTGCATACCGGTCAGTTTTGGTTCATCCAGATGATTATAAAGCTACTGGCTTAAAATGGAAATTTGAAGGTGATAGTAATGAGGTCTATATTATCGACAAGAGATTACCATTTGGAGCGCGATTTAGTCCAGGAATTTTCCATAGGCTAACACAAGCAGTCAAACGGATGATGGTCGGTTATGGTTTTACATCTATGGTGGTTTATTTAGATGATTTTTGTATCGTTGAGAAGTCAAAAGAACGCTGTAAGGAGGCATTAAATTGCCTATTATGGCTCCTGAGAAAGCTAGGTTTTGCAATAGCTTGGGAAAAAGTAGAATGCCCTACTAATACATTAACCTTCTTAGGGATCGAAATCGACACTATTAGAGACCTATTCCTTCTGCCAGAGAAAAAATTGAAGGAATTCGGATTATTGATTGATAGCATTCTTGCATCGTCGCGTATATCGCTGAAAAAGTTGCAATCATTAGCTGGTAAATTAAACTGGGCATCCTCTGTTGTACGTGGAGGTAGAATTTATCTTCGTAGGATTTTGGATATGA
>QIEB01000091.1 GCA_003229495.1 Flammeovirgaceae bacterium | reverse complement strand
TGGAGCAGAGTATTGGTACAACGATCTATTTGCTGCCCGCGCAGGTTATTTCTACGAGCATCAAAATAAAGGTAACAGAAAGTACTTTACCATAGGCTTGGGCTTTAGGTACCAGGTATTTGGAATCGACTTTGCCTATTTAATTCCTACCCAACAAGAGCATCCCCTTGCTGAAACTTTGAGATTCAGTTTATTATTCAACTTTGACAACTAGTGTTAAGTTAAGCATACTTTAGCCAAACCAAGTCTTGCCCTTTTTGCCCCATACTTCCACCAACCAGCATTTTTATGCCGGATAGAACTATTGCCCCGGTCATACATCCCATTGACCAGGTATCACTGCAGGAGGCGAAGGAAGTGCCATTGGACAATGGCATTAGGCTGTTTTTTGTAAACGCCGGACCACAACCTGCCATGCGTCTGGAGATTATTTTCAATGCAGGAAAATGGTACGAAACCAAGCCCGGTCTCAGTTATTTTACTGGGAAAATGCTCACGGAAGGTACTGAAAAAAAAACAGCCCAAGAGATTTCTACTTTGTTCGACGAATTAGGTGCTTTCGTTGAAGTGATCTCGGGATTTGACCACATTACCTTAACCGTACATCTTCTAACCAGGCACCTCGCCACCCTTTTACCGCTAATTGCTGAATTGATAAGCCAACCTGCCTTCAGGGACAGTGAACTTCAAAATATTAAACGGTTAAAAAAGCAGCAGTTGCTGGTGGATCTTCAAAAGACCAGTTTCGTTGCTGCTCAAAAGTTCACTCATAAGGTTTTTGGAAAGGAGCATCCATATGGAAAACTGCTGGACATCGAAAACATTGACAGCACCTCGGTTGAGATGGCAACGAAGTTCTATGAAGAACAATTGAAAGGGAATTTCGAGATTGTAGTATCCGGAAAGGTCGAGGAAAAAGACCTTAAAATGATCAGTGAGTTATTTGGACAAGGGCCAAAACTTTGCGGAAAATCCCCAGAGGCACACACATGCAACTATGAAACATCGGAATTGTGGATAGAAAAAGAAGACAGTCTGCAATCCTCGATACGAATGGGTATGACATTTATCAATCGCAATCATCCAGATTACCTTGAAATGTTGGTAGTAAATGAGATTTTAGGAGGGTATTTTGGGTCCCGGTTGATGCGTAATATTAGAGAGGACAAGGGATACACTTACGGTATACGATCTGGCATTAGCTGTTTAAAACAAGCCAGTCTATGGGTGGTCAGTACAGATGTCAAGAAGGAGTTCAGGGACCAGACGATAAATGAGATCATCAGGGAGATCCAGATCCTACACCATGAAACAGTTCCTCAAGAAGAGCTCACATCCGTAAAAAACTATATGCTAGGAACTTTTATTTCCGAAACAGATACGCCTTTTGCTGTGGCTGACAAATTTAAAACCATTCACTATAGCGGGTTGGACTATAATTATTATAAAAGATACTTCCAAACAATACAGGAGATCGACCCTGAAAGAATACAGGAACTCGCTCAAAAATACCTGGTAGTAAAAAATTTAAATAAGGTAGTGGTAGGATGAATCAGATCTTGACACTAGCCGTGTGATCCAGGGGTACTTTGAAGACCAAACCAGATACTTTGATCCGGATAAAGCCTTTGTAATGGACTTCAAATTCACCCTTCATTATGTAGCTGATAAGACCGCTCAATAGATTGTCGAAAACTTCCTGGGGGGCAAATCTCACATTTAGTGGTATCTCGAACTCTGAATTTGCGGGGACCTTAACCTCTCCGACTTGATTTACTTTACCAACTGCCTGGTTATTTACCTTCACAAAAACATCAATTTCCTTTACGGTAATGGCGTAACTGTTAGGATTAAAGAGAACTGCAGCACCGGTCAGATTTATATCTTCTTCCGTAAATTCCTGTACTTTGAGATTTTTTATCCTGACGAACTCCGGTTGTTCAGGTGTGGAACACCCCACAGTCAACAGAAAAAGTGACATTAGGAACCCACCATGTTGCGCTTTAAACGGCATTTTACAAACTTCGTAATAAACGGGACAGATGTTAGCACTAATTTATGAGAAAACCAACAGGTAAATGATCAATGGGAACAATAGAACATTAGAACCATAGAACATTAGATTAACGATTTGGGGAATTGGGGAACAATTGAACAATAGATTGACGATTTGGGAAACCAGGCGCCATATTCACTCACTCACTCACTCATTCACTCATTCACTCATTAAAAAAAAGAGCGTCCCGCTTTAGCAGAACGCTCTTTAATAAAGACTGGCGACGACCCCCATGGGAATTAGGGAACATTAGAACCATAGATTAACGATTTTAGGGACCATGGGAACAATAGAACCATAGATTAACGAATTGAAGAACCATAGATTAACGATTTTAGGGACCAGGCGCTATAGTCATTCATTCACTCACTCACTCATTCACTCATTCATTCCTTCACTCATTAA
>QIEB01000301.1 GCA_003229495.1 Flammeovirgaceae bacterium | reverse complement strand
CCTCTATTTTCCCATCAACCATAATGGATACCCGGTTGCAATATTCCGCTTCATCCATGTAATGGGTGGTTACAAAAACGGTGATACCCTGGTCAGCAGCCTGGTAAATCAGTTCCCAGAATTGTCTTCTGGTACTTGGGTCCACCCCTCCGGTGGGCTCGTCCAGAAAAACAATTTTCGGCTGATGGAAGATGGCCGCAGAAAAAGACAATTTTTGTTTCCATCCCAGAGGTAAAGCACTGACCATGGTATTCTTTTCACTAGTGAACCCCAGGTTATCCAACAACCGGTCTACTCTGGGCATAATTTCTTTGTGAGGCACACCATAGATACCCGCATACAACCTCAGATTTTCCCATACCTTCAGATCTTCGTACATGGCAAACTTTTGGCTCATATAACCAATATGGCCTTTTACCTTTTCTGGTTGTCTTTCAATATCAAATCCTGCCACTGTCCCGCTGCCTGTCGATGGCTTACTCAAACCACACAACATGCGCATAGCCGTGGTCTTCCCGGCTCCGTTGGCTCCCAAAAATCCGAAAATCTCCCCCTTTTCAATTTCGAAGGAAATGTTGTCTACAGCCAAAAATTGGCCGAACCTTTTGGTTAGTTTTTTCGCGACAATAACACTCATTGCTTGCTAGTGTGATAGTTCCATAAAACAGTCTTCGATAGTAGCTTTGATTGGTTGGATCATAATTTCAGTATGTCCTTTGGCTTCCAAATACCCTCTCAATTGGTCCATTGCCCACTGATCTGATGCGTAGCTCTCGTCTGGTAGATCAATAGTCACATGGTGGGTGTCTCCGAATGCAAAACTGGTCTCCACCATATCATATTCACGAAGATCCCCTAATAGAGGAAACATTTTAGAGCTTTGTACAGACCAAAGAATATTCTTAAACTGATTTCGGATATTGGTTGGAGTCTCTATTTTTAAAAAACTCCCTTCCAGGATCAGGGCAATTCTATCGCACATACCAGCTTCATCCATGTAAGGAGTAGAAACCAAAATAGTAATTCCTTGATCCCTTAATTTTTTTAACATCTCCCAGAATTCTTTTCGGGAAATAGGGTCAACGCCGGTTGTTGGTTCATCCAGAAATAATATCGAAGGCTTATGAATCAGTGCACAGCACAACGCCAATTTTTGTTTCATTCCTCCTGAGAGGGCCCCTGCACGCCTGTTATTGAAGGGTTCAAGCTGCTGGTAGATATCCTTGATGAGGTGATAATTTTCCTGGATTGAGGTGTCAAAGATGGTAGCAAAAACCTTAAGATTCTCTTCAACTGAAAGATCCTGGTAAAGTGAAAAGCGACCGGGCATGTATCCAACCATATTTCTGATGGTTTTATATTGTTTGACCACGTCGTGCCCATCTACCAGGGCCTCACCTGAATCCGGAATTAGTAAAGTAGTCAGGATCCGAAACAAGGTGGTTTTTCCTGCTCCATCAGGTCCTATTATTCCGAATATTTCCCCTTTTTCTACTTCAAAGCTAACTCCATCCAGCGCCTGGACCTTACCGTATTTCTTATGTACATCGCTGACAATAATAGGGTTCATTCTTTAGAGAAATTTACTCCGCCGTACATGCCGATCTTTAAGAATCCATCGTTCTCAACTGCAACTTTTATGGCATAAACCAGATTAGCTCTCTCGTCCTGGGTTTTGATGGTCTTTGGGGTAAACTCTGATTGGGTTGATATCCAATTGATCCGGCCTTGATATGAGCGGGTTTCTGTTTTTCCAAATTCCGCCAGCACTTGTACTGTCTGTCCGATTTTCAAAGGTGCAAGTTGGTCAGCAGTGACAAACGCCCTGAGAACCATACGGTCCAAATCCGCCACTTTAAAAAGGGCCTTTCCACTAGCGGTTATCTCACCAGCCTCGGCATATTTGACCAGCACCGTACCATCAATGGGACTTTTGATCACACTTCTTTCCAATTGATCATTCAATTGTTGGATCTGGATGTCAATGGTTTCACTTTGAGCATCGATTGAACTGACATTGGTCGACAGACTGCTCTTTTGGGCTTTTAGTGTACTTGCCAGAATTGCCAGCTGAGCGTTAATATCATCCAATTGTTTTTGGGTGGCTACATCACCAGCCAATAGATTTTCCACCCTGGTCTTTTCTCGCTCCCATTTGGCTATTTCCCTTTCTATGGCCTCAACTTGTGATTGTATATCAGGACGACCTGAAAGAATGGCAGCTTTACTGGCCTGCAATTGCAATTTGGAAAGGTAAAGTTGGGTGCTGTCGATCTGTCCAAGGGGAGCAGCTCTTTTCAACTCATCTCCTTCTGTTATGTCAAGGGAAAGAACCCGCCCGTTAGACTCAGCGGAAACAATGATCTCGGTGGCCTCAAAAACGCCGGTAGCGTCAACAGGGTTAGGGTTCTGAATGCAAGACAGAAGCCCAAAAGGAATGATAATAGCAAGATATTTTGAAAATT
>QIEB01000494.1 GCA_003229495.1 Flammeovirgaceae bacterium | reverse complement strand
TTAAATTCTTCCAATTCTTCCGCGATCAGTGAAACTCTCAACTCACATCTGGTGGGGGAAGGAATCCCTGGGTGGTCTTTTATAGGATGTTGAAAGGTCCGATGAAACTCCGCCACCTGATTTAAGCTGTCAATTTTGTCCATATTCAAGATAATTTTGCCTCTAAAATATTTTCTGTCAACAAGATGACAAAGATAGCGTCTATTTAAAACAATGTCGAAGACAATTATTGGTTATATTGGCACATCTAATAAAGAATAGTATTGATCGTTGAAAACGCTCGTTTCCTTTCTTCTTGTGGCCTGCTACATGGCTGTCTCTCAGCATTCATTGGCCCAGGAAAGCGTAATAGTCTGTACTGATTCTACTTTTTGTGTCCCAGCGGTTTTTGGAATGACCAGAGGCAAGGTAATCATACTAAAACAGGAGCGGGTTCTGAATTACAGTATCACCTCCGATGGAGGAGATAGTGGATTCGGTAATGGCGAGGATGAAGTAAAATTCAATAAACGTTGGCAAGCCAAATTGCGATTCCCTCTGTTATTGAAGCCGGGGATTAAGATTGCTATGGGACTTGAATATTTTAAGGAAGAGTATCATTTCGAAGGCGCTCCTAACAATGACTACCCATTCTACCGAACCCTGGAAGACAAGCCGCTCAGAAGTCTTGGGGCTACATTTTATATGGTAAAACCTTGGTTGGGAAACCGCTATTTTATGATGAGAGTGGGAGCCAAATTCAACTCTGATCGAGATATTGGTGACTTGTTGAATTCAGACTTTCTAAGAGTATCGGTGGCTCCTTTAATAGGTTGGAAAAAGAACCCCTATACATCTTATGCCTTTGGATTCGCCTATAGCTATGATTTTGGCAAACAAAGTATTTATCCGGTAATATCATATAATCATGCTTTTAGTAATAGGCTGGGATTGGAATCAATACTCCCCCTGGAGGTGAAGTTGCGATATACCATCACTGAAAAGAACCTTTTATATGCCACCACCAGGTTCCATGGAGCAAATTATAGCATCCAACTGAACGATCCCAATTTTCCTGAAGGCGATGACTATATACTCAGGAAGTCAGAAATCCGGTTCCTGGTCACCTTTGAGCGTGAAATACACGACTGGTTGTGGTTTAGTGTAGAGGCCGGATTGCGTTCCAACATTAGCTTCAAGCTTATGGATTCACCCAAAAGAAATGCCATCACCCTTATTGACAATGAGTTTAATAGCGCTTTATTAATGAATGTCAGTATCTTTGTAGTGCCTCCCCGTAAGTTCCTTAAATAATCAATATTGCATTATAAAATCCAGGGTATTGCGTTCAGTTGCCATCTGTTGATAACTTCCAATACCATCGGGAAGCGGGATCAATCTTTTGTTGTGATTGTTTTGAAACTGCTGCTTAAGATCCTGGTCCAGGTCTGATATTTTTTTAAAATCAGTTCCCTGAGAAAAACTATAATTGTCCCAAAAAGCAGGGTCATAATTAATCAATGGATTCAGCATTTCACTATAAAGTACTGCTCGCTGGTCATAATTTAAAAATGACGCTCCCTGATTAGAAAATGAAGCTCCGATAAGCTCTGAGGACCAGTTAGTTAAATTTCCGTCTCTGGTATACCACCGTTGGAAACTGGTGTGGTTCAGGTAATACTGGCCATCGAATAGTAAAAAACCAACCTCAAAGTGGCTGTGTATACTGGTTTTTGATTCGGTATTCTTAAGAAATGGATTCGGACCGCTGGCCTCTACTTCCAGGTTCAATAATGCTTGATCATCTTCCTTAATATACAATCGCCCGTGATAAGTAATATTCTTGGCGAAGGCTTCTTTGGGGCTAAAATCAATGATCAATACCAGCCTGTCCTGGTACAAACTGGTGTCCGAGACCGTGTAGTGAAATTTGTCCAAATTTTTACGATGTAACGGACCATCGTGCAAATAGTAGTCCTTGGCCTTCAGCAGTGCACCAATTTCAAAATACCGCCTTTCCTGATTCGGGTAATTTGAACGACGAATATTTTTCCATTGGGCCAGGTCATAGGACAGATGATCGTTGTTGTTCTTATAGCTAGGATTGTAACCATTCATATAAAGGATCCCTTGTGCTTCGGTTATCCCCTTGTATTCATCGTTGATCTTTAACACCTCCCGGTAAAAACCATTCATAATATAAGGCTTAGATCTTAAGTATACCTTTCGATTTTTGGAAGCATACTTTACCAAATCTTTCACTGAGTATGATTTACCTATAACTACCACCTCATCCAGTATGGTTGGCTTTGGCTTTAGTTCAAAACGTTGCTCCCGACCCCAATCAATTTCAGAAAGTGGCAGGGATAATCGTTCATATCCTACTGAACTTATTTGCAAATGATGAATCTGATTGTATTCAGGTAAAATAAGCTCAAAGTACCCATTAATATTTGCGCTAATTCCCCTTTGCTGTTTCGGCACCCCAACCA
>QIEB01000115.1 GCA_003229495.1 Flammeovirgaceae bacterium | reverse complement strand
TTTCTACTGAACAGGGATGGCGGCTTAAGACAGACATATATTGGCGGCATCCAAAAACTGAGAAAAGGCCTATGATGGTGATACTTCGCAACCCCAATGAAAACAAGGGCGCCTCGGAAAATTACTCCTATCAAATAAATGATGCCTGGAATGTGGCCATAGTAGATGTGAGGGGAATTGGCGAATCTGGCTGGGCCCCGGAATTGCAATGGCATATCCGACGGGCATCCGCCTGGACCGGAAGGACCATTGCCTCCATGAGGGTTTATGATTTGTTAAGGTTTTTGGAATTTTTCCGGTCATTACCTGGTGTGGATCCGGAACAAGTGGGTATTACAGCATCTAATGAAATGAGCGTGGTAGCTTTTTATGGTGCATTATTGGATGGAAATTGTAAAACTGTGGTGGTTAAAGATCCTCCAACCAGTCAGAATCTGGCAAGCAGTAAAGATGGACGTGGGGAGGCCATCGAAATGCTCAACTGTCTTCGAATTACCGATGTAAATCAAATTCCCGCACTTCTTCATCCAACTTCAACTGTATTCGTAGGTAAGATCCCTGAAAGTTATAACTGGTCTATAAATAGTTTACGCAATATTGGACAATCGGACTTAATAAGGAGCGTTAAGGCCATGGACCAATTTGAATCAACCTCTGCCCCGGAGATTTGAGCATGGTCAGCAGCGACCCTGAATTTGAAATAAAACAATACTGATGAAACGAGAGTTTATGGTGAAGGCCATCAGTGAGAACCCGGATAAGGTTTGGGACCTTATCGTAATTGGTGGGGGGGCAACTGGTTTGGGGACCGCGGTAGACGCTACCACCAGGGGGTACGATACGATTTTATTGGAACAGTATGATTTTGCTAAAGGGACCTCTAGTCGCAGCACCAAATTGGTACACGGCGGCGTGCGATATTTGGCCCAGGGTGATGTGTCACTAGTGCTCGAAGCGCTTCATGAACGTGGGCTTTTACGTAATAACGCTCCTCACCTGGTGAAGAACCTGGCTTTCGTCATTCCCAACTATGAATGGTGGAGCGGGCCCTTCTACGCACTTGGTATGAAGGTGTATGATATGATGGCGGGTAAACTGGGTCTTGGTCCTTCGGAAATGATCTCTAAAGAAGAGACCATAGAGGCCATTCCCAATATCAAGACGGAGGGCCTGCGTGGTGGAGTGATCTATTACGACGGGCAGTTTGACGACTCCCGACTGGCCATAAACCTGGCCCAGACTTTCAGCAAGAACAATGGCACCATTGTCAATTACTTTAAGGTTACCGGACTACTAAAAAATGAAGATCTGGTTACCGGTGTAAATGCCGTTGACCTGGAGAGGGGACTGGAGTATAAAATAAGGGCCAAAGCGGTGGTTAATGCTACGGGAATTTTTGTAGACGCCATTAGACGCATGGACGATCCGCAAAACAAAAATGTCATTCGTCCAAGTCAGGGAGTCCACCTGGTACTGGCAAAAGAATTTCTTAAAGGTGAATCAGCCATAATGATCCCCAAGACTGACGATGACAGGGTACTGTTTGCTGTTCCATGGCACCACCGGGTAATTATTGGCACCACGGATACACCGGTTGAGGAACCAATGCTCGAACCGATTGCAATGGAAGAGGAAGTTGAATTTATATTGGAAACAGCGGGAAGGTATCTTACCAGGGCCCCCAAACGCTCAGACGTACTAAGCGTTTTTGCCGGTTTGCGACCCCTGGCGGCAACTGGAGAGTATGACAATGATACCAAAGAAATTTCCCGGAGTCATCAATTATTGGTCTCGTTGTCAGGTTTGATTACCGTCAGTGGAGGCAAATGGACCACCTATAGAAAAATGGGTGAGGACACCGTGGACAAGGTGGCTTTGGTAGGCGGGCTGGAAGAACGACCTTGCATTACTAAGAATATGCCCATCCATGGATATGCGCGGAATGTTCAGGAAGTAGATCATTTGCAGGTCTATGGTTCAGACCGGGCAGCGATACTGCAGCTGATAGACGAACATCCGGAGCTGGCAGAAAAACTGCATCCAAATCTGGACTACATAGGCGCAGAAGTAGTATGGGCGGTAACAGAAGAAATGGCCAGGACTGTGGAAGATGTGCTGGCCCGACGGGTAAGGGCCCTGTTTATGGATGCACGGGCCAGTATTGAAATGGCACCGAAAGTGGCTGGATTAATGGCTAAAGAATTGGCAAAGGACCAACAATGGATCGACCAACAAGTAGTTGAATTTCGACAGTTGGCCCAAAAATATATTCTGGAATAATTTCACACACACAATAAACTATATAGATTACTATAGAGGGTAGATTCAAGGATTTAGTGCGACACATGGTTAAAATATGATACAAAATCGTATTATTATTGGCTCATATTGTCTCTAAACGATTAAATTCTAAGGCCTTTTCAATCCAAAAGTCGAGATCTGATTCGGCATCAAATCCTTCGGGGTCGATAAA
>QIEB01000495.1 GCA_003229495.1 Flammeovirgaceae bacterium | reverse complement strand
CCATCCAGCTCATTTACTTCACCGTGGACTACCTTAATGGGATACTCCCAATTTTCTTTAGGTATCTTATCTAAATCGGCACCCTTATAGATATGCTCACGAATGGCTTTTGATCTTGCCTTCCAATCATCTGCTGAACTATAATTATTTGAAAGCTCCTCAAGTTTTTGAACAGCTTCGGCTTCGGTTAAATAATTCCCCACACAAAGTTCAATCTCACTTTGTTCAATACCGATTTCGCTTTTGCTTACTTTGCTACTGCACGATATCATCAACATCAGTATCATAAATTGGTATAATGGATTCGGTATGGTTTTCATATGTTCAAGTTTTAGTAATTCAATACCATTGGTTTCCTAAAAAGTATAAAAAGCCTCTTTCGTTTTCAATTAAGCGTTGTTCGATCTAGCCCTGATCTGACCGCGCCAACAAATTGATAGATTTTACCATCGGGCTTAGTAAAAAGATATAATTCACCTAATGAGTCCCGGCCAAAACGCAGATCTACCC
Organism: Flammeovirgaceae bacterium; assembly: GCA_003229495.1. Taxonomy (GTDB): domain Bacteria; phylum Bacteroidota; class Bacteroidia; order Cytophagales; family Cyclobacteriaceae; genus SZUA-3. Next base: position 1,970 of record QIEB01000495.1, on the reverse strand, counting down.
GCTTATTTTTACAGAGGTCTTTTAGTGAAATTACCTCACCTTCGAACGATACCTGCCATTCTTTAATTTCCACCTGTTTGCCCAACTGCACCTCACTTAGATTGATATAAAACAGCCGGCCACTGGTAATGTCGCCAAAGAAATATTTGCCAAGGAGCTCTGGTAAATCTGTACCCCTATATTCATAACCACCTGAAATGGCAGTACCTTCATCATGATCGTATTGGGCAATAGGATAGACCACCTGATAAAGTTGATCATCAGTCGGCAAAGGATAGACTTTATTCAAATCATCTGCCGGATTGATCATGAATGTGCCTTCTCTAATTGGCCAACCGTGATTGCCTCCTGGTTGGATCTGATACACGGCTTCAATTTGCTTCTGCCCAATATTAGTAGCCAGCATCAGGCCGGTTTGACTCCAGCTGATGCGATGTGGATTTCTGAATCCAAAAGCATACACCTCCCTAAGTACTTTATGTTCCAGGCTATTACTCCACGGATTATCCACCGGGATTCCATATTTTCCATTGGCACTGTCATTACCAAGAGGGTCAATGCGTAAAATAGTGCCCCATATTCTCTCCCTGCTTTGAGTGAGGTGGGTATAGCCTTGCTCCACACTACCTCCATCTCCAACGCCAATATACAAGAGTCCATAATCTTGGTCTCCGGGTTTGGCCAGCGGATTAAAAGTAATCTCCTGCATGCCATGGATACCTGTCACCATATTGATACGCATTAGTTCTCTGCTTTTACCCTTTAATATCGGAGACTCTGGTTGGGAAGTCTTCCATTCGGAAAGCACCCATTGCACGGTGATGGGAATGCTATCGGCATAACCAAAATCGGCTTTTCCCGCACTGCTGTTCTCAGTATGGGTAGTGTACAATAGACCATTCTCCGCCCACTTTGGGTGAAAAGCAAAACTGCCAAACCCAGTGGCCAGACCGGGTTTATGAATAAAGTTTGGCTTCTTGGCAATATCCAGGTAGAGTTGGGGGGTTTTCTCATTGATAGAAAATAGCTGTCCTCTAAGATCAACCACGAACAATGTCTGAGTGGATGGCTGAGGAGCGAGTTTAGCAATTCTGGTCCGGGGCATTTTTTCACTGGAAGGGGGGATTTGGCAAACTAATTTCAGGTCAACCACCAGGTCATCCAGAAGCACTGAATCTGGTAGAGGGTTGCTGAGGAATTCAAATTTGCCACTACTCTCGCGCACAGGGGCAGCCTTTTGGGTATGTAAAAAAGCGATAATTTCCTCAATATTTTGGTCAGGTAAATGCGCAAACCCCGGCATGATGGTATGAAATCGGTCATATAACTCCAGCGCCCTTTGGTCACCGGTGTCTATAAATGCTTGGGGGTTCTTGATAAAATTAAGTATCCAATCAGGGGAAACCAGTTTTGTCAAACCACCTAATTGAGGCCCGATTCCCTCTTGCCTAAAACTGTGGCAAGCACTGCAATGCAAGGCGAATAGTGACCGCCCCTGGTCAATAGTCAAGGTATCGGTAGCAATAGACGCTGTCTCTCCGGTATTGTTCAACCCGCAAGCACTGGAAAGCAACAGTAAGCCAATGATGGTTATCCAACTTAAAATTTGTACTTCAACTTTGGTCCTCACCCCCATACTCGTAATTTTTTGCATTGTCACAATGGTAGTATTGATTTCGTTCAAAATCATAACCTGTTCCGATTTATATTTATGTTTCTCCAATATTTCTTGATTCAGCCCAAAATCTTGAACAAATTTATGATCAATTATATCACCTAATAAATTATCTCATGTTTAAACGCTGCTTGATAATGATGGAGTTTATGGCTCTTTGGCTTATTTTTCTCCCGGTACTGGCCCAGAATCCCGACCTGAAACTCGTTGATTGGCAACCTAATAGTCAATTGGTGGTTTCCAAAACCATTGTTGAGAAGGCCAAATTCCCAGTAATTGACGTTCACAACCATCT
>QIEB01000136.1 GCA_003229495.1 Flammeovirgaceae bacterium | reverse complement strand
TCCCAAATGTGTTCAATTGACCCATAAAAACATTCTTTCCCAGCAGGCAGCACTTAGTTCGCTCTGGAATCTTACTGATCAGGATCGTTTTCTTTCATATTTGCCCTGGCATCACAGTTTTGGTGGAATATTCGAGCTTTTTACGGCATTGTACAATGGCGCTACCCTATCACTGGAAAGCAGTTATGGCAAAGATCCGGAGGTCATCATGAAGAATTGGGATGAAGTTCGGCCAACTCTGTTTCTGAGTGTCCCTAAAGTTTACCAGGCCCTTGTTGAACTGACAAAACAAAACCCCGCTGCAGAAGAAATGTTCTTCAATTCGGGTTTGAAATTTATTTTTACAGCAGCGGCTGCATTACCCAAAAAGCTTTCTGATGAGTTCGAAAATAGAAGTATCCCGGTAATTGAAGGATGGGGCCTTACCGAAACATCCCCCTGCTCTACACTTACTGATCCAGCGCTGAAAAGGGAATCCGGGGTTGTTGGCAAACCCATTCCGGGTGTAAGTATTCGAATTGCGGATGACAGTGAGATCCAGGTGAAAGGTCCGAATGTAATGGTGGGTTACTATAACAATGAAGAAGCAAATAAGAATATTTTCACTGAGGACGGTTGGTACCGCACCGGGGATATTGGGACAATAAACGAAAATGGATTAAAACTGATTACCAGGAAAGACCGCATATTCAAGTTATCTAATGGTGAGAAGGTAGTTCCAACAGATCTTGAAAAACAAATTGAGATGAAGTGTCACTATGTAGCATATTCGGTTATAAGTGGTATTGGAAGGGATTATCCTGTCGCCCTGATATTTCCAAACAAAAAATTGCTTAAAAGTCCCGATTACGAAATCTCCCCTACCGAAGGATGCTTTAATCCAAGGGATATTAAGGAATTAAGCAAATGTCTCAGAGGCTGCCTTCATGAAGCAAACTGTAGCATCAAACAGAAATTTTCAAAGATAAAAGGAGCAGTTATTATTGATGATGAGTTATCAGTGGATGATTCTACACTCACGCCATCCATGAAACTGGCCCCGAACAATGTTATAAAAAAATACAAAGCACATTTGAATAATCTATATGGTGCCGATGTGCCTGTAGATGAAGAGGTATTTGTAGTTGAATTGGAAAATAACCAACTAAATCAAAAGGAAATTGTACAAGATTAAAACAACCCGGTTACTTCAGGAAGTAATGCAAAATTACTTTCAGGGCTTTTTACAGTCCTCTAAAATTGCCTGGTGCACAAGTGCCGGGCCGGCCGAACTGCTAAGATCATTTGGATTTGATGTCTATTTCCCGGAAAATCATGGCGCCCTACTGGGAGCCACACATAAGGCTGAGGAATACATTCCTGCAGCAGTTAAATGTGGGTTTTCAGGACATATTTGCTCGTATACAACGAGCGATATTGGTGCCTGGTTAAGTAATGAGACACCACTGAAAACACATTACGGTCTGGAAAAACTGCCCCAGCCAGATCTTATTGTTTACAATACGAATCAATGCCGGGAAGTGGAGGATTGGTTTACATTTTATGCCCGACAGTTCAATTGCCCGATAGCGGGGATTCATCCTCCCAGGTACCTAAACGAGGTTGGTAAAGCCGAAGTTGAACTGGTGATAAAACAGTTTCAAGGCATCATTCCTGCTTGTGAGCAAGCATCAGGAAAGAAATTTGATATTGACCGGTTTAGAGAGGTACTAAAAATAAGCTGTGAAGCATCTATCTTATGGCAGAAAGTTCTTCAAACCTCCAGGGCTTCACCTGCACCCATAACATTTTTTGATGGTACCATCCACATGGGTCCCATAGTAGTCTTAAGGGGTACCCAGGCAGCAGTGGATTACTATAAGATTCTCCTGGAAGAACTGGAAAATAATGTGAGTAATGGTATTGGCTGCCTCAAGGAAGAAGATTGCCGGATTTTTTGGGATGGAATGCCCATTTGGGGAAGGTTGAGAATGCTTTCCGACCTGTTTCTACAAAATAATACCGCAGTTGTGGCATCTACGTATTGCAACAGTTGGATTTTTGACGATTTTGATGAAAACGACCCATTCGAGGCCTCAGCACTGGCCTACACAAAAATTTTTATAAACAGGAGCGAAACGGCAAAAATGGAGTTTTTTAAGGACTGGATAATCGATTACCGTGTAGACGGAATCATATTTCATGATTCAAAAACATGCTTCAACAATTCCAATGCAAAATTTGGTTTACCCCAACGATTGACCGAGGAAACAGGTTTACCGACGCTTGTAATTGAAGGTGACCTTTGTGATACCCGATTCTTTTCGGATGCACAAAGTACAACTAAAATTGAAACATTTATAGAACAAATTGAAGACATAAAAGTACTGAGTTGATCTATGGTTGATGATAAAAATATCAAAGTTGCCATTATTGGAATGGGCCCGGTGGGGATGATACTGGCGGTCAAGCTGAAAGAAGCCGGCTGTGATGTTTCCATCT
>QIEB01000547.1 GCA_003229495.1 Flammeovirgaceae bacterium | reverse complement strand
ATGGCAGCTCGAATGAACCTCAATGCGAATGCAATTCCGCAAGCTCCCAACGCGGTGGAGGCATCCATTAATTCTTCATGGATAGTGGCTACTTTTCCCAGATGTTCAAACAACTTTTTTACCTCATCAAATTCAGCTTCCGAACCATCAGCGCTGCTAATGCAGGTCATTGAATTTTGTATGGCAATAGCTGTATTGGGCATAACCCGGAATATCTTTATTTCAGGGCCTACGATATTTTTAATATGATCTATTTTGATACCGGTTACCACCGAAATAAGTAATGGCTTGTGTTCAACCAACTCATCTTTCAAATTCTCCAGTACTTCGCCCACCTGATGGGGCTTAACTGCTACAATTACTATATTAGCTTTAGCGACGGCCTCATTGTTGTCAGAAGTAATCTGTACACCTTGTTTTTCTATTGTTTCCAAAAACTCAAGTTTTCGCCGGGTGACAATAATATTTTCAGGATCAGTATACTTCCCTTTTATCAAACCTTGAGCTATAGAGCCGCCGAGATTACCACCTCCAATAATAGCAATGGAATTTTTCATATCTTCTAATTTCTTATTTGACCTTCACCGCGAATGATCCACTTTTCGGTGATCAGTTTTTCCAGTGCAAAGGGCCCGCGGGCATGAAGTTTTTGTGTTGATATTCCAATTTCAGCGCCCAACCCAAATATACCACCATCAGTAAAACGAGTACTGGCATTGGTGTATACTGCTGCGGCATCTACTTCTTGTAAAAACCGCTCACAAGCGTCCCTATTGTCGCTGATAATTGCTTCACTGTGTTTTGAGGAGTAAAGTTGAATGTGGTCCATTGCCTCTTGAAGTCCATGCACAATTTTTATTGAACATTTAAAGTCCAGAAACTCTTTACCAAAATCATCTTCTGAAGCTTCGCTCAGCCAGGGGTATCCCCTTAAAATATTGAAAGCATCCCGGTCGGCCTGTATCTGAACTTTGTACTCTTTAAATTGGTCCGCCAGCATTGGGAGAATAATGTGGGATACTTCATGATCTATTAATACAGTATCAAGGGCATTGCATACACTAGGACGGGACACTTTGGCATTGACCACAATATCCAGTGCCTTGGACAGGTCTGCATCTTTGTGTACATAGGTATGACAAACACCTGCACCGGTTTCAATGGTGGGTACTTTTGAATTTGCCCTGACAAAGTCAATAAGGCTCTGAGATCCACGTGGAATGATGATGTCCACATAACGTTTAGCATTCAATAGTTCGCTTACAAACTTTCGATTGGTAGGGATTAATTGCACCACGTTTCGATCCACTCCATATTTGTCCAATACCTGGTGAATTAGCTGCACCAACTTTTTATTTGAATGATAGGCGTCTGAGCCCCCCCGTAATATACACGCATTGCCTGAGCGCAAACATAAGGCTGCTACATCAATGGTCACATTGGGCCTTGATTCATAGATGATCCCTACCACACCTAATGGACTGGTAACTTTTTCTATAACCAGGCCGTTGTTTAATTCCTGTTTTGATAAACTCTGTTGACTTGGGTCAGGAAGGTTAGCTATCTGTTGTAACGAGGAAATCAGCTCCCTAATTCTGGAGTGATCCAATACCAGGCGGTCACGCTTCGGATTGTTGGGGTCCAACCGATTGACGTCCTTGGTATTTTCTTCCACTATATTTATGGATTCTACCTGCAGTAGTTCGGCAAGCGCGTACAACACCTCTTTTTTATGCTTATCGCTTAATGCCTTTATCTCCCCGGATGCTTTCTGAGTAGATTTTAACAGTGGTATTATAGATTCCATAGTATCTGAAAAAGCAAGGTAAAACTAAATAATATTTTACAATAATATTATTTCATCTGCCTGGGCCAGTATATTACTATCATCCGGGCTTAAATTTTCTAGCTCTGCTGAAGAGATCCGGGACCTGGCAACAGCAAGAGACCTTCTGTCATGGTCAAGAATTTCAATTACTTCACCTTTTGCGAACGGTTCAATTATCTCCTGCACCGAGTTTACCAGCAAGTGTTCCGCTCCCAGTAAAGTATTCAGTGTTTTCTCTTTCACCTGAATTTTTCCCCTTACAATATTCCCACTTGAAAGCCATTCCTGCCTTTGCTTTTTACTGCTTTGGTGTGCCAGGCAAATGGTGCCGGCATTCCGTTGCACCGCCATATGGATGGCCCCTGGTTTTCTGATATCAAAAATAATTGTTTCTATGCCCATCTTGGTGGCCAGGCGGGCAAAAGTGAGTTTGGATATCATACCTCCCAGGCCATTCTTCGAGGTATTGGCATTTGCTAATGTTAATATGTCTTCATCGATATTGGATATTTCAGGTATCATCTTTCCACTCGAGTCCATCACTCCTGCAACAGAGGTGCCTAGCAGTAAAAGTGAGGCGCCAAAACCTACCGCCAATAGAGTAGCCAGTTCATCGTTGTCTGAGAATTTCAACTCAAGGTTGCTAACTACAT
>QIEB01000111.1 GCA_003229495.1 Flammeovirgaceae bacterium | reverse complement strand
GACAATGGGGTAGTTGGAGTCACTGGAGTTTTTGAGAATGACGCAAGGATCGGTCTTTGGAAAGAGTATTATAAATATCGACGAAACCGGCGAAACCGTAAGAAGGAAGTACAGTATGCTGAGGATAGCTTTGACCATGAATTCAGACCCTATATAATAAAAGAATGGAACCAGGAAGGTAAACTGTTATACGATCGTAATATATTCAAGCGAAAATTAAGTCAGATCTGACCAAAGTAGCCGGGGAAATGCCTGATCCCCTGACTTCCGTTGATATATACCACAATGACGTCAAACCTGATTTGACCTTCCCAGTAACAATTACTCAAATATCTTTGAGCTGTATCTACGATTTTTCGTTGCTGATACCACCGGACCTTATCTTCGGGTGTTCCATGTGAAAGGCCAGTGTGTGTTTTCACTTCCACAAATAGCAATAACCCATTTTTAATAGCAATTATGTCTATCTCACCCCTGCCACTCCTGAAGTTCTTTTCCAGCAACTGGTAGCCTTGACATTCCAAAAAGTTAATTGCCATGCCCTCTCCAATTTTACCAATTTTTCTTCTGTCCTTCATGATCTTTAATATAGGATCTTTCAATTTCTATTTTTGTTATTAACTTCGAATCACACCGACCTGGTTAAAAGAAATGTTGCAAAATATCAGCCCTGTAAAAACAAGCAGTTGGTCTCAATTAAAAGATCATCAGAAGGAAATCATGCCCTTACACTTAAGAGAACTTTTTGTAGAGAACCCCAATCGTGAGACTCAATTTTCCAGGTCATTTGAGGATATATTGTTGGATTTTTCAAAAAACCGCATTACCGCTAAAACATTGGATCTTCTCCTTTCCTGGGCCAGGGAAGCCAAACTTAAGCATGCCATCCAAAGTATGTTTAGTGGAGATCCCATAAATGTCACTGAAAATCGATCAGTGTTACATGTAGCCCTGAGAAATAGGAGTAATTCGCCCATAAAACTGGATGGTCAGGATGTTATGCCGGCAGTAAATGAGGCCCTTCACAAGATCAAAACCTTTTCGAATCAAATCAATAGTGGTGAGTGGAAAGGATATACCGGACTTCCCATAATTGATATCGTGAACATTGGTATTGGTGGTTCGGACCTGGGGCCGTTGATGGTAACAGAAGCCCTGAAGCCATACGCGAAAGATCAATTAAAGGTTCACTTTGTATCGAACGTTGACGGAACACACATTGCTGAAACTCTAAAGCCCTTATCACCGGAAACAACACTGTTCCTGATAGCTTCAAAAACATTCACTACCCAGGAAACCATGACCAATGCAGCAAGTGCAAAAGAGTGGTTCCTGAATTCAGCCGACCACCTGAACCACGTAGCAAGGCACTTTGTAGCCATCAGTACCAACACTGAAGCGGTCCAGGCATTTGGAATTGACCCTGATAATATGTTCAGATTTTGGGACTGGGTTGGGGGCCGCTATTCATTATGGTCTTCGATAGGTATTTCCATTGCCTGCTACCTGGGTTATGGAAATTTTATAGAACTGTTGGAGGGCGCACACGCCATGGATGTGCATTTCAGGGACAAAGAATTTGAAGAGAATATTCCTGTTATTCTAGCGCTTATTAGCTGTTGGTATATAAATTTTTGGGGGGTTAATTCTGAAGCCATATTGCCCTATGACCAGTATCTTCATAGATTCGCAGCTTATTTCCAGCAGGGTAATATGGAAAGTAATGGAAAGTACGTGGACCGGAATGGGGAAAAGGTAGCCTACAGTACCGGACCCGTTATTTGGGGAGAACCTGGGACCAACGGCCAACATGCCTTCTATCAATTAATTCATCAAGGTACTTCCATGATTCCCTGCGATTTCATGGCGCCAGCCATAAGCCATAACCCTATTGGAGACCACCACACAAAGTTGTTATCCAACTTCTTCGCACAGACCAAGGCCCTGATGAATGGTAAAACCTATAATGAGGTGCAAGAGGAGCTAGCAGATAGTTTAAAACCTGAGGAACTGGAGCGTCTTGCCCCGTTTAGAGTTTTTGAGGGTAATAAACCAACTAATTCCATTCTGTTTAAAAAATTAACCCCCAGGACACTGGGAAGCTTAATTGCCATGTATGAACATAAAATATTCGTGCAAGGAGTGCTTTGGAATATTTATAGTTTCGATCAATGGGGAGTTGAGCTAGGGAAACAGTTAGCAAAGGAGATTTTGCCTGAACTGGCCGATAGTTCGGTAGTTACTACGCATGATTCTTCCACTAATTTATTGATCAATACTTTTAAGAAACTTCGATCATCTGACTAATGATAGCTACTTATCCGTTCAAATTCCGCCCGATCATGAAAGAGAAGATTTGGGGTGGTCAAAAAATAAGAACCGAACTGAATAAAGATTTCTCCCAGTATGAAAATTGTGGGGAGACTTGGGAAATATCCGGAATTGCCGGGAATATCAGTGTGGTTAGTGAAGGACCTTTGAC
>QIEB01000321.1 GCA_003229495.1 Flammeovirgaceae bacterium | reverse complement strand
TGTCCCCGCTCCCCACAGAAACCGAAGCACAGCTAGAAAAAGCGCAAGGGGTTCGAAAAAAGATAATGGACAATTTTTTGAAAAAATACTTATTTCGATTTGAGCCCTGCTGGTCACCGGTAGACAAAATTGCCAGTGGTGACCGACTTCAGGGTATCCTGTTTCAGAAAACCAAAATTGAAAACGGAAAGGTAGTGACCGTAGAAGGTGAACAAAAGGAATTTATGTCACCTTTAGTAGTTAGTTCTATTGGAAGCCTACCTGAAAAAATACCTGGTATCCCCGATAAGGGTTCTACCTTTGCTGTAAATGAGGACGACTACTGCCGGCTGGAAGGTTACAAGAATGTTTTTGCCCTGGGCAATGCAGTTACCGGGAGAGGTAATATCAAGGAATCCATGATCCATGGGAAAAAGATTGCTTTGAATGTCATTGAACACCATCTCAATTGGCAGGAAGAAGATTATGAAAACTGGCTTAGGGGCTCCGAAAAACAGATAGACCAGCGCATATTGCTGACCAAATCGGACGGCAACAATTTTTATCTCAAGAAGTTGTTACGGGTATTCAGGAAAAGATCTCCAATCTTCAGGGAGTAGCAGGGTATGGGGGAAACTTCCGGCAGTGGGTGGATGAAAATCTGCCAGAGCGGCTGGAAGATCAGGGCTAAAGCGCCTTTTTAGGATAGTCAAAAAATAACATCCGACCGCCGTGCATACTGACATCCGTCCAATGATTCACGGCAAATTCTATGGCAACTACTCCGCAGGTTGGAACATTCCCTATATAGTAATCAGGCTCTTTAAGATAATTTGCCAAATCCGTAAATCCAGGATTATGACCCACCACCATGACGCTCTTAAAATTATCCGGAATTGCTTTAATCAGGTCCGCCAAACCGGAACTGGAAGCATGGTATACGCCATCATCTTCCACTATTCTTTCTTGGGAAAAATCGAGCTGCTCTGCAAGTATTTTGGAGGTTGAAAGTGCCCTGTTGGCAGGACTGGATATTATTGAATCCAGCTCCAGGTCTCTGGCTGCCAGGCGAAGCCCCATTTCGGGTGCGTTACTTTTTCCTCTTTTACTTAGTGGCCTATCAAAGTCATCCAACTCCGGAAAATCCCAACTAGACTTAGCATGACGAACCAGATATAGGTACTTCATATTATTAGGGATAGTTCAATAAAGTTAACAGTTTTTTTATACCTTTAGTCAACTCTTATTTCAATTTATTATTCTATTATGACCGGTACAGTAAAATTCTTTAATGAAAGCAAAGGCTATGGCTTTATTACAGAAGATGAATCACAAAATGAAGTTTTTGTTCATGTTTCTGGATTGACCGAACAAGTCAAAGAAAATGATCATGTTAGCTATGAATTGGTTGAAGGGAAAAAAGGGATGAATGCAGTGAATGTAAAAAAAATAGAATAAAATAGTATAGTCTGACCATAAATTCTGTAAAAATCAAAAGGCACTCCACAGGGGGTGCTTTTTTAGATTAAACCCGGATTATTACTTGACTCAGTGGCGAAGGCCTTTACCTTCTCCGCCAGGAATTTAGCAAATACATGACTTTGTAAGGGGGAAAGTGCATAGCTTTGTGGTGTATTATTAAAGTATTTGAAATGAGTATTAAAAAACAGTATTTGAAGAGTAAGCCAGTGTGTAAGGTTACATTGAGCTGGAAGAATGATGAGTTAGACAATGCCGATAAGGTGAATGTATTGGGGGATTTCAACTGCTGGGATATAGACCAGAGTTTTCCTATGAAGAAACTGAAAAACGGCACTTTCAAAACTACCATAGATCTGGAAGTTGGACACGAATACAATTTCAGGTATTTGGTTGACGGCGAAGTTTGGGTAAATGACGGCCAGGCCGACAAATATGTCCCAACTGGCCTTGGGGTCGAAGACAACTCCGTAGTAGTAGTTTAGTCTAATAGTTAACGAATTCGTTTAACCCTGACAACTGGTAGCATAAGCTATGGGGAGTCAGGGTTTTTTTATTGCTTAGGTATAGATTCCGGAACAACAAATTCCAAATGAACTTTTGTAGTCAATTCTTGAAATGCCCTCAGTACAGATGAATGCCAGGGCTCTTTCGACCCGGATCCGAATCCAACAAACTCCCGGCTGATTTTCAGTAACTGATTTTGTAATTTATTTAGCGATGGATCAAGATCAATTATCTCTACCAATGACAATACCTCACTGATATCCTTCAAAATTACCAGGTCCTCCGGCTGCTGTGAAAACTTTGCAATCATTCCGTTTATTTTGTTGGTGGTCTCAAATGACAATAGGTTTTTCTCCACTGGAATTTGCCACTTTTTTACTTCCCGAACCAAATGTCTTAGCTTTCTAAGATCAGCATCAGGATTTTGCAGTGACTGATGAAGTTCTAGATTTATAACTATCTCAGTATTCCTCTTTATAACTGAAGGCACTGCTATTTCAGCAGCTTGTATAACGTTGAGAAGATTATAGTTACGCTCAAATATATGTTTATAGGAATCAGCAGCACTTTTTACGCTAGACTCCAAAATTTTCTTTAATACTTTATTGCGTTCGTCTTTAAAAAGTTCGAAAAATGAAAAATTAGAACCACCAAAATAGTGTTGCATAATGTCGACAACCTGGTAAACTTTACTTTCCCTGAATGCCTGCACTATTTCCATCTTCATTTTATTAAAAATATCCTCTGAAATACTCGAAGCACTACCAATAATATGGTGCTGCCCGATATATAACACCGCGAAACTGAACTGTTTCTGGGAAAAAGTTACCATTGACTTTATATGAGTACGGCCGATGGCCAGTATCTGCACTCCTGCATGGTGACGTTCGAAAGGATCACTGCTACAAGAGTAGTTAGGATTCTTAATTTCTCCGGGTTATCATCAAATAAAGATGCGACCGCATAGTGCATCCCCACCTTGGTCAGGTTAATCCGCTTTGGACGCAACTGCTTTTCATAAATGAAGGCAGCGTTCTTTGATTTCACTTCATTACTTTCTGCTTTCGCCAACATTTCCAAAAACTTACTCTCCAGGTCGATATTTGCAATTGACTCTGCTAGTTGAATGGCCCTATCCGCGTATTGAAGGATTTGAATAGTTTCAATCCGGCTCACTTCATCGAAGAACCAACCACAACTGGTGAACATCAACAATGATTGACGCTGTATTTCCAGTAAACGAATTATTTGGGTTCGATCAGCGGCTTGCAGTTCCCGGCCACAATGAATCTTTAAAAATCTGTTGACAAAATCTTCTCCACGATTTAGAATAACCTGCACGTATTCATCTCGCAGTTTCCAGGGATCCTGATGATAGACTTCCATTTGTTCTTGGTAAATATCCGCCAGTTGGTCCCTTAACCAATTCAAGGCCTCCCTCAGCGGGGCCCTCCATCGTTGATGATATCCGGATTCATTTCCACAGCCACAATTACTCCTCCACCTTTCTATCCCGTGAAAACAACTCCATGAAGTATTTTCGCGGATTTCTACCTCATACTCAACTTCTACCAAGTGCAGAAACTGACTATAATTGGTCAACTGGGCTAGTCCAGTGGCCTCAATATACTGGCAACAAAAGGCAAGCGCCATATCACCATGCCGGTGATGATGGCCGTAGCTTTCACCGTCAGTGGCTATGTGCACCAGCTGTGGCTCTTTACGGTCATCAAAACTAGAAACAAGACTTTCAGCAAACTCACGGCCATTTTTCAATAGACCCTTAAAGGCCACTTCCTGAGAACGGTCCCCGTCATAGAAGAACAAAATTATTTTATTGCCACTGGGCAATTTGCATAAATAGTGCCTTTTGCTGTCGATACCCTTGGTCCATCTGGAAGCACCCGATTTTCTATACCTAAGTGCCTGACGTGGTGCCAGTACAGTAAATTTAATTCCATTAGCGGCAAGGATCTCCAGGGTCTGAATATTAACCGCAGTTTCTGCCAGCCACATGCCCTCGGATTCCCGTCCAAATCTGCTTTTAAAATCTTCTAATCCCCAAATCACCTGGGATTTTTGATCTCTCTCATTGGCGAGGGGCATGATTATATGATTATATACCTGAGCCATGGCAGATCCATGCCCGCCAAAATATTCCATACTCATTCGGTCAGCTTGCAATATTGCCGCATATACATCAGGCGCATGTTGTTCCATCCACGAAAGTAAAGTGGGCCCGAAATTGAAGCTGATCCTGGAGTAATTATTTACTATATCTGTGATCCGGTCTTGGTCATTTAATATTCTTGAAGTAGCATTTGGACGATAACACTCATGGGTAATTTTCTCGTTCCAGTCATGAAATGGGTTAGCTGAATGCTGCATTTCAATTTCCTCCAGCCATGCGTTTTCCCTTGGGGGTTGATAGAAATGTCCATGAATACACAAATATTTTTTCATGCTTCACCTTTCATAATTACCAACGCCAGCGGTGGCACCTGCAGTTTCAATGAGCATTCCTGTCCATGACTTGGTTTGTCCTCCCGGTTTACCAGGTTGTTTTGATGTGTACCTGTCCCACCATAGTCAACATCATTAGAATTAAAAATTTCTTTCCACTTTTTAGCCCCATAGATACCTACCCGGTATCGGGAATGTGGTTTTGGAGTGAAATTCGCCACCACCAGAAGATTCTCTGATTCATTTACACCCTTGCGCACATACACCAATATTGAATTTTGGGAATCACCTAAGTCTACCCATTCAAATCCTTCAGGGTTAAAACTTTTCTCAAACAGTGCCGGCTCAGATTTGTACAATGCGTTCAAGCTCTTAATGCAGTTGGACACACCCTTGTGTACAGGGTATTGCTTTAGATGCCACTCTAGTTGTTGATCGTGGTTCCACTCAGAAGACTGGGCGAATTCACCGCCCATAAACATTAGTTTGGTCCCTGGATGAGTGTACATATAGGAAAAAAGTAATCGGTAGTTGGCAAATTTTTGCCACTCATCTCCAGGCATACGGTCCAGCAAAGACCCTTTTCCATGCACTACTTCGTCATGGGACAGGGGCAACATAAAGTTTTCCGAGAACCCATAAACTAAACTGAAGGTAATGTCATTTTGATGGAACTGTCGGTAGATGGGGTCCTTTTTAAAATATTCCAGGCTATCATGCATCCAACCCATCATCCATTTCATCCCAAATCCCAACCCCCCAGTTTCTACTGGTTGAGAGACACCAGGCCACGCCGTAGATTCTTCAGCAATTGTTTGAATACCTTCGAATGAACCATAGGCCTCAGTGTTCATTTCTTTTAGTAAAGTAACAGCCTCATTGTTTTCCCTTCCTCCATATTCATTGGGAATCCACTCTCCTTCTGCTCGCGAGTAGTCAA
>QIEB01000105.1 GCA_003229495.1 Flammeovirgaceae bacterium | reverse complement strand
ATAGCGCCCCTTGTTCTAATAAAATCTCTTTGACCTTGGCTATGACTGGAAATTGCTGGAAAACGGTGTCTTCGAAGTCGTTAGTGATCAGTAGTGGCCATTGCGATATATTGCCCGTCAGCGCTTTTCTTAAATTTGTGGAAGGTGGTGTGGGTATTAACATAGAATAGGCTTTTCCGGTATTTACCTGGACTGGCGGTGTCACTACCACCAAATACGTATTAGGCAATGGAATTTCAATATCTTCCAATTCATCACCTTTACCAGAGGCCATGACAGATTTGCCCTCTATAAAAAAGGCGCAATCACTCCCTAGTCTGGATGCCATTTGATGCAAATTGTTATCCGATAGGGTTAAATTAAACATTTTTCGCAGCCCAATCAGAGTAAATGCAGCATCAGATGAACCCCCTGCTAATCCTGCCCCGATAGGCACCACTTTGTGGAGGTGCATATGAACCGGTGGAATATCGAACTTGTTCTTAATCAGATGATAAGCTTTGAAGCACAAATTGTCTCCCGGGTTGCCTGGTATGTCCAAACCACTTTTGGTAAACCTCAGTTCTCTTTCCTCTATCAGTTCCAACACATCACACCAACCGATTGGATACAAGCAGCTGATAATATCATGAAACCCATCGTTCCTTTTTTCAATGACCTGCAGGCCCAGGTTAATCTTGGCATGAGGAAACAACACCATGGGGTTTTGATTATTTAGTCAGATATTTAATCATATCCCCGGTAATACCCGAGTTGGAAAAACCACCGTCGTGCATCAGATTTTGCATGGTTACCTTTCTGGTAAAATCTGAGAACATCATAACTACATAATCCGCACATTCTTTTGCGGTAGCATTGCCCAGGGGAGACATTTTATTTGCATAGTCAAAGAAAATGTCAAACCCTCCCACGCCGGTTCCAGCGGTAGTCATGGTGGGTGATTGCGATATGGTGTTCACCCTTACCTTGTTCTTCTTAGCAAAAAAGTAGCCATAACTTCTTGCAATGGATTCCAGCAGGGCTTTAGCCTGTGCCATATCGGAATAATTCGGGAAGGTACGCTGGGCAGCGATGTAACTAAGTGCTAGAATCGACCCCCACTCATTCATAGCATCCAACTTGTCTGCTGTTTGTAACACTTTGTGAAAAGACAGGCCTGAGATGTCAAGGGTCTTCTGAAACCACTCATAATTAAGGTCTCCATAGGGCTTATTCTTGCGAACATTGGGACTCATTCCAATTGAATGAAGTACAAAATCAATTTTTCCGCCTAAAATCTCCATACTTTTTTTGAACAAGGATTCCAGATCCTTGACAGAAGTGGCATCTGCTGCTATGATTTCAGCGTTACAGGATTTTGCAAGATGGTTTATCTCCCCCATTCTTAAGGCAATTGGCGCATTGGAAAGCGTGAAACTGGCCCCCTCTTCATGGGCTTTCAATGCCACATTCCATGCGATAGATCTTTCATCTAACGCTCCAAAGATGATTCCCTTTTTTCCATTAAGTAAATTATAGGCCATAGTATTATATCAATATTAATTTTTGCCCAAGATAGTAAACTCTAGGAAAACACCGAACGCCGAACACCCAACGCCGAATAATTTGACTTCGAAATTCGACATTCGACATTCGACATTCGACATTCGGCATTCCCTAATTACTGGGTTGCAGCAGTTCTTTGGCGTTGGCAAAGGCGATTTCAGAGGGGTTATTGCCTCCCAACATCTTGGCAATTTCTTTTACTCTTTCTGTTCCCTCTAGCTTCCTGATCTCACTGGTGGTAGTATCAACGTCACTTTCTTTATAAACATAGTAGTGATGGTCACCTTTGGCCGCGAACTGCGGCAGGTGGCTGATGGTCAGTACCTGATGGTTGTCGGCCATTTCATGCATCATATCCACCATTTGCAAAGCCACTTCTCCGGAGATTCCAGAGTCGATTTCATCAAAAAGAATAGTTGGAAGTGACACCTTGCCTGCCATCAGGTACTTCACACAAAACATCAGTCTTGAGAATTCTCCTCCTGAAGCCACCTTATTAATGGGCTGTGGGGCAATTCCCTTATTGGCGCTGAACCTCCACTGGATTTCGTCCAGGCCATTAACACCAGGATTTGTTTGTTGACATGAAATAGAAAGATTACATTCCGGCATTCCAAGTTTTCCTAACAGGTCCTCCATTTTTTGCGTAAAAGACGGGAATACCTGCTTTCGACTGTTAGATAACTGGATACCTACCTCCATCAACTTGGATTTTGATTCCTTGATCTGTAATTCCATTTCCTTCAGGGTGTCATCCAAAAGAACTAATTGCTCCGATTCCTTGCCAAGGTTTTCTTTAATTTCAACTAAATCCTTAATAGTATTGACTCCATGTTTTTTTCCAGGCGAGATTTCAAGGTTTCGATTTCTACAGGATCATGATCTACTTCCTGATCTAGCTTTCGTAGCTCCTCAACGATGTCTTTGAGTTCGATTAGGGAACTCTCTAAACGGGCCTGAAGGGTTTGATATTGTGAAGAGTAGTGCTGGATCCGGGCCAACATTTGGGTTGCTGCCGCCAACTGCTCATTGGCACTGTAATCACTGTCCTCCAGGGTTAACAAACTGTTTTGGATTTGCACTTTTATTTCCTCAGCGTGCTCCATTACCTGCAAGGAATTTTCCATTGTTTCTTGCTCCATGGAATCCAAAGCAGCAGCCTTCAGTTCCTCCAGCAAAAAACTTTTATAGTCGGATTCTTTTTGTTGCTCCCTGGATATAGTAATAAGCTCCTGATGTTCTTTTCTAAGAGACATCCATTGTTCATAGATCTTTTGGTACCGGGCGAAAATGGCCTGGTTTTTTCCGAAAATATCCAAAACATTCACTTGAAATTTTTGTCCACTCAGCTTCAAGGTGTCATTTTGTGAGTGTATGTCTAGCAAATGGACGCCCAGCGACCTTAGTGATTCAAGATTAACTGGTGAATCATTTATAAAAGCCCTGGATTTTCCACTGGTACTTATTTCACGTCTGATAATGGTTTGTGAATCATATTCCCACTGGTGTTGATGAAATAGCCGCTGAAGTGAATAGTTCTCAATATTAAAAGTGCCCTCAATGATGCACTTGTGCTCTTTTTGCAACAGTACCTTGGTATCCGCTCGTTTACCCATTAACAGCCCAATGGCCCCTACCATTATTGATTTGCCGGCACCTGTTTCACCGGTAATTATATTTAGCCCAGAGGCTGGCTGCATTTCCAAATGACGAATTAGCGCGTAGTTTTTGATGAGCAGATTACTGAGCATGTTCTAAAGTTAAGCAGAAAAGAAAAGACCAGAAAGGGAATTAGTTACTGATGATGGATTCGTATTTGGCAGTGTTGCTGGGATCCAATTGCTTCACAATTTCGTAAGCTTCGCGGCGGACCTGAATATTGCCTTGCGAAAGCATACTGGTAATTTCATTATTTTTAGCGTCAAAAAATGAGATGATAAGAATGGAATTGGGCTTTCTTTTAGATGCTTGCTGAAGGTCCTTTAATACCTGTAAGATCTGTCGTCGGGATTCATCAGGGTTTTCATTAAATTGATCAAGTGCTAAACGGTGATAGTTGTAAATTGCTTCTCGAACGGTTACCATTTGTTGGCTGTTCATATTTTCCGACAACCAAAAACGGTTGCGAAAATTGCCTTCAAACTGAGACCACCCCGGGCGGTTGGCCTGTTGGGTATTGTTGACAGTTAACTGTGCTTTTTCAAAATAAGGAGTACCTCCAAGTTTTTCAAACGAGTCATAGTCCAGTCCAATAATCACATAGGCATAGAAAGCCAACATGGAGGTAATATTACTGGTATAACTGTTGTC
>QIEB01000463.1 GCA_003229495.1 Flammeovirgaceae bacterium | reverse complement strand
CCGAAGCATTCCATACAATGGCTAGCCTATTTGCTTACAGAAGATTGGCCCGCGGTTAGATCTTATTTTAAATTTAGACTATATTATAGTAGCTTAAAATAGCTCATCAAAGGGTGGATATGACCAGCGTTATTTCATTTATACTGATTACCGTGGGACTTTATTTAGTGGCAGGGTTGATTTTTTGCGTTGCCCTGTTGACAAGGGGTTTAACTACCCTGGATCATGGCGCCCGCAACTCGGGATTGGGATTCAGGCTGCTTATTGTACCTGGAATACTGGTGTTTTGGCCATTTCTCTGGAAAAAATGGAAAAGAAGCCGCCGCTCATGAATTATTCACTCAGACGCCGTCACTTCTTTATATGGATTATATTGGCCATTGTTCTTCCGGTTTTATTTATTCTGTCGTGGACAGCTATTCCAGCCCTAACCCCTAAGGTAATTAAAAAGCCATCTACACAGAGCGCCGAAGAAGTACTATCGGATAACCAGCCTTGGGTCCAGGTGATTCATTACTTGCCAATATAGTTATGGGTGCAACCTATCTGGCGGTTCTATGGAACCGTCAAAAAAAAATCTATGACTTGGTCCTCCTTGGGTTAGTTATTTTTTACTTACTGTGCTTCGTAGGCTTTACCTCGTTTTATCAACCGGAAGTGACACCTCCGACCTTGATTATCCGAGCTACCGGAACTTTGGCGATCATTATACTGCACGTTATTTTGCTAATAGGGCCATTAAGCCGATTGAATAATAAGTTTTTGCCCTTGTTGTACAACAGGAGGCATTTGGGCGTAACCATGTTCTTGGTAGCACTGGTCCATGGAGGATTTAGCATTCTACAATTTCACGCTTTCGGAGACATCAATCCTATTGTCTCTGTTTTCGTCTCAAATACACATTACGGAAATGTTATGCGATTTCCATTCCAAACGCTGGGGTTTAGCGCATTGGTTATTTTTTTTCTGATGGCTTCCACCAGCCATGATTTTTGGTTACACAATCTAAGCCCGAAAGTTTGGAAAGCCCTGCACATGATGGTCTACCTGGCTTACTCTTTGGTGGTACTTCATGTCATGCTTGGAGTGGTACAATTAGAAGATTCCCCTTGGCTGATTGGTTCCTTAGGGGTTGGAATGGGTTTAATCATCACCACTCACTTACTCAGCGGATTTCAAAGTTATAAACAAGATCATCTATCGATATCCATCAATCAAGATGGGTTTGTAAAAGCTTGTCATATCGATGAAATAGTAGAAAATCGGGCCAAGATGGTAATGTCGGAAGGGCAAAGTATTGCCATTTTTAAATATGATAACAAGTTATCAGCGGTAAATAATATATGCAAGCATCAGAACGGTCCTTTGAGTGAAGGCAAAATCATTGACGGCTGCATAACCTGTCCCTGGCACGGGTATCAATATTTGCCAGAGTCAGGCACTTCCCCGCCCCCCTTTGAAGAGAAGATCGCCACCTATCAAGTTCAGCTAGTAGGAGAAGAAGTATGGGTTAATCCCAGGCCAAATGCGCCAGGGACCCCAGTTACAGCTTGCCAAATCAATCAGCGAAAACATGGAGACTGAATTTTATGTAGGTTATTTCGATAAAGCTCCCAAGGAAATCACAAAGTTCATTAGGCTGGTGATCGTTACCCTGGCGCTGACGGTACTGGGAATTGCATGGTTACTGTCATCCCAGCAACGAGGCTTTATCCCTAGCTCTTATGAGTATTATCAGGAAACGGAACTCTCCGGATTGCTAATTGCAGATCCTGTACCGGCGATCCAGGTCTATTCGGAGAGAGCTGGCGATCAAACTCTACAGGTACAGACAATTCCTGTGGTTCAATTTGGCAAGAAAGGAGCCAGGGACCTGGTACAAGAACTTAATGGGTCGTGGGTAACGGTAATAGGGCATCTAATTTATTATGATGGCAAAACCTTGATAGAAATAACGGATGCTACCAACCTTGTTGCATCCGGGCCTGTACCAGCAGATTTTCCTTCTCAGGGTCCCATAACATTTGGTGATAAAAGGAGGTTTAAAGGGGAGATTGTGGATGCCAAATGCTTCTTTGGGGTTATGAAACCCGGCCACGGGAAACCGCATCGTTCCTGCGCCATCAGATGTATATCGGGAGGTATACCAGCAGTACTGAGAACCTGGAATTCATTTGACAACCCAACATATCACTTGATAATTATGGAGTCAAATTCCCTGGAAAAATTATCAGATTATATCGGGGAGTCGGTTGAAATTGAAGGCATCGAGGGAGATTTTTATGACTGGAAAGTGTTGAAGGTGAATGATTTATCATTAATAAAGCCTGTTACCATGGGAACAATAGAACAATAGAACAATAGAACCATAGAACCATAGAACCATAGATTAACGATCTTAGGGAACATTAGAACCATAGATTAACGATTTTAGGGACCAGGCGCTATAGTCATTCATTCACTCACTCACTCATTCACTCATTCATTCCTTCACTCATTAA
>QIEB01000295.1 GCA_003229495.1 Flammeovirgaceae bacterium | reverse complement strand
CCTCTGCTGCAGGGTTTCTGGTGGTAATTGGTCTCTTGATCACAGGGTCGCTGGGTGAATTAGATCTGTGGTTGAGACCGTATTTTTCCCATGAAATTGCACTTGCACTGGGGTTTTTTGGGATACTTTATTTATCAGCTGATATCTTGAGCATTCCCCTGCAGTGGTATAGTACCTTTATCCTGGAAGAAAAATTCGGGTTCAACAAGACTACGGGTCGAACATTCTGGCTGGACAAATTGAAGGGCTACCTGGTGGCACTAGTTTTGGGAGGCCCGATAATTTGGCTGCTATTGTATCTAATTGATCTCCTTGGAGGAGGGTTTTGGCTTTACTTTCTGATCGCAATTTCAGGCTTCTCACTGTTTATTAACATCTTTTATACCAGTTTGATCCTGCCACTGTTCAATAAACTAACTCCACTGTCTGATGGAGAATTAAAGGATGCAATCCAAAGCTACTCAAAAGCTGTGGCCTTTCCACTTGCAAGTATTTTTGTCATTGACGGATCGAAGAGATCAAGTAAATCCAATGCGTTTTTTTCAGGGTTGGGCAAAAAAAAGAAAATCGTTTTATACGACACCCTGATTCAAAATCATAGTACCCAGGAGCTGGTCTCAATCTTAGCCCACGAGGTTGGTCATTACAAGAAGAAGCATATCGTCCAGAGTTATATTATGTCAATATTACAAAGTGCACTAATGCTCTTTTTGCTATCATTGATGATTAACAATGAAGCGCTGTCCTTGGCACTCGGTGGAAAACAAATGTCAATTCACTTAAATTTATTAGCTTTTGGTATACTATACACCCCTGTTAGCAAGCTACTCGGTATATTATTGAACGTTTTAAGTCGCAAGAATGAGTATCAGGCGGACGCTTTCGCAGCAAATACAGCCGACCCTGCTGCTTTACAGTCAGCTTTAAAGAAGCTTTCAATAGATAACTTATCAAATCTATGGCCACACCACTGGTTTGTATTTTTTCACTATTCCCACCCTCCACTGGTACAGCGGCTGCGGGCCCTCAATAGCCAATGATAATTCTCGGTTAAAGAAAATCAATATCCTGAATAAAGGGATACTTCATAAGTAATTGCAAACCCTCTTCCAACGACAAGTCCTCGAATAATACCTGGTATAGGGTATTTGTTATAGGCGCTCTTATGCGGTAATTGTCCGCCAGTTTTTTGACGATCTTTATGGTATTTACCCCCTCAGCCACTTCTTCCATGGAATCCAGTATGGAAGGGAGGGGTTCGCCCTGAGCCAGGCGGTATCCCAGGGTAAAATTACGGCTGAGTCTACTGGAACAAGTAGTCACCAGATCACCCACTCCAGCCAACCCCAGGAATGCTTCTACATTGCCACCCAGGGCCTTGCCTAAATAAATCATTTCAACCATACCCCGACTTACCAACAACCCTTTGGTATTCTCGCCATACCCAAGCCCGTTAATGGCTCCAGCTCCAATCGCAATGATATTTTTTAATACCCCACATAATTCTACTCCGATCAGATCGTTGTTTCCGAATACCCCAAAGCGATCACTTTTCAAAAGTTTTTGCCCAAGATTGATCACTTCATCGAAATGACTGGCCACCACTGTAGCTGCAGGCTGATGATCATTTATTTCACTTGCCAGATTTGGACCAGCTAAACACCCGACTCTTACCGCCAGACTTTCATGGCGTATGAGTTCACTCATGGTACAGACCTGATCACGCCTAAGTGTTTTTACCTGCTCTAAAGAAATACCATTTAACTGGACCTCAAATCCTTTGGTGCCATGAATTAATATGTGGTAAGGTTTTAGAAAAGGTGACAAATCGACAATCATGTTCCTAAAGTTTGCGGAGGGCACCACCGGAAAGATAACTTCACAGGTATTTGCCAGCATCTCCAGGTCACCAGTGCCGGAAATATTCTCATGCAAGCCAATGCTTCCGGAAGTTTTATGCTTTTGGATTTGCTCAACTACCTCCGGATTCCTGGCATATAGCAAAACAGGTGCGTTTTCAGCCAGTATATTAGCTACCGCACAGCCAAAGCTACCTGCCCCCACCACGCCTACAGGCATATTATATATATTGTTCGAGTCCATATCCGTGCATCCGATTATGATAGTAGTACAAGGTATATAGGTCCTTGGATACAATTTCCCCCCTTTTATTTTTCAATAATGGTCTTTTGGCATGGTACATTCCCACATTATTCAAACCATGGGCTATGACTTCTTCCGCGGCACCTTCAAGGTGATAGGCAGTTTGCAATTCACCTTGGTTTCTTAATTCAAAGACCCTATTTCGCACTATAATAAACTGTTCTAAAAAACTGTAAAATTTGATTGGCATTTCATCTGGTGGTATTCTTAAGAAATTAAAGAGGTCCAGCTTGCTATGCCTTTTCTTAAGCATCTGAAAAGCCACAAAAGCTACCAGGTGACTTGAAAAAACTCTGTTTATTTTGTGAAATTCCTCCACTATCCTATTACCCAGCATGTGG